>DASYVT010000124.1 GCA_035936835.1 Candidatus Methylomirabilota bacterium
AGAAGATCGGCGAGGTCGAGGTCTTCGTGGACGCGGGCGTGGCGGACGACATCCTGCTGACCTTCAACATCCTCGGCCGCGCCAAGACCGACCGCCTGATGGCGCTCATCAAGCGGGCGCCCGCGCTGACAGTGGTCCTCGACAATGACGTGGTGGCGAAGGAGCTCAGCGAGGCGGGCGTCCGCCACGGACTCGACGTGCGCTTCCTGGTCGAGTGCGACACGGGCTTCGGACGCACGGGCGTCCAGACTCCCGAGGCCGCGTTCGACCTGGCGCGCCTGGTCGCGCGCCTGCCCAAGATGCAGTTCCGCGGCCTCATGACCTTTCCCAACCGCGAGCCCACGACGCGCGAGTTCTTCGAGCGCGCCCTCGGCCTCTTCAAGGGCGCGGGCATTCCGGTGCCCGTGGTCTCGGGCGGCGGGACACCAGGCATCTTCACGGCGCAGAACTTTCCCATGCTGACCGAGCACCGCGCGGGCACCTGCGTCTTCAACGACGCCATGGTCGTCTCGTCGGGGACGGCGACGTGGGACAACTGCGCCATGCGCGTGCGCGCCACGGTCGTGAGCCGGCCCACCGACGGGCGCGCCATCCTGGACGCCGGCACGAAGGTGCTGACCTCCGACCAGTACGGCCAGAAGGGCTTCGGGCACGTCATGGAGTACCCGGAGGCCGTGGTCGCCAATCTCTCGGAGGAGCACGGCATCGTGGATCTCTCGGCCTGCGCCGAGCGCCCGAAGGTGGGCGAGATCGTCCACGTCGTGCCGAACCACTGCTGCGTCGTCAGCAACATGGTGGACGAGCTGTACGGCGTCCGCGGCGCGACGGTCGAGGTCGTCTGGCCGGTCGCCGCGCGCGGCCGCGTGCGCTAGGCCTACCATGACCGCGCGAGGGGCCGACCTGGTCGTCGGCGCGCTCGCCGGAGCGGGCGTCCGCCACCTCTTCTCGCTCTCCGGCAACCAGATCCTCTCCGTCTACGACGCCACCATCGGCCGCGACATCCGCATCATCCACACGCGGCACGAGGCCGCCGCCGTGCACATGGCGGACGCCTGGGGGCGGCTCGGCGAAGAGCCCGGCGTCGCGCTGGTGACGGCGGGGCCGGGCCACATGAACGCGCTGTCTGCCCTCTACGGCGCGCTGATGGCGGAATCGCCCGTCGTGCTGCTGAGCGGACACGCGCCCGCCGCGCAGGCGGGCCGCGGCGCTTTCCAGGAAATCAACCAGGCCGGCGCCGCGGCGCCGGTCACCAAGGCCTCGTGGGTCGCCAAGGACGCGGCGAGGCTCGGCGAGGACATCTCGCTCGCGCTCGAGCTGGCGCGGAACGGCCGGCCCGGTCCCGTGCACGTGAGCCTGCCCGGCGATCTGCTCGACGCGACGGTGGGAGACGAGGGCGCCGCCGGCTTCGCCGCCGGGCCGCGCGGCTCGATGTCAGCCGCGGAGGCCGATCTGCGCCGCGTCCTCGAGCTGCTTGAGAGGGCGCGCCGGCCGCTCATCCTGATCGGGCCCGCAATGGCGAGACCCGCCCGCCGCGCCGCCGTCGACCTGCTCGCCTCAGCGACCGGCATCCCGGCGCTCCCGATTGAGAGCCCACGCGGCGTCAACGACCCGTGGCTTCACATGGCGACCGGCTGTCTCGGCCGGGCCGATCTCGTCCTGCTCCTCGGCAAGAAGCTTGATTTCGCCGTGCGCTTCGGGGGCGCGCCGCCCTTCGACCCCGCGTGCCGTTTCGTCCAGGCGGACTGGGACGCCGAAGCGCTCGACCGGAGCGGGCGCGTCAGCTTCGGGCTGGTCACCGATCCGGCGCTTCTCGCTGGGGAGCTGACCGCGATCCCGGCTCTCGCGGGCAGCTGGCGGGCCTGGGGAGACGAAGTTGCCTCAGCGCGAACGTCTGTGCCCGCGGAGTGGGACGGCCTTCGCCGGTCGTCACGGACGCCCATGCATCCGCTGCGCGTCTGCGCGGCGATCCAGCCGCTGCTCGACCGCGGCGCCGTCCTCGTCGCCGACGGCGGCGAGTTCGGCCAGTGGATCCAGGCCGGGTGCGAGGCCGGGACGCGCCTGATCAACGGTCTCTCGGGCTCGATCGGCAGCGCGCTTCCGCTGGCGCTCGGCGCCCGGCTCCGCCATCCCGACCGGCCCGTGATCGCGGCGCTCGGCGACGGCACCTTCGGCTTCCACGCTTTCGAGCTCGACACCGCCCTGCGCGCAGGGCTGCCCATCGTGGCCGTGGTGGGCAACGACGCGCGCTGGAACGCCGAGCACCAGCTGCAGCTCCAGCACTACGGCGCCGCGCGCGCGGTGGCGTGCGAGCTCAATCCGTCCCGCTACGATCTCGTGGCCTCAGCGCTGGGCGGGTACGGCGAGCACGTGGAGCGCCCGGAGGACCTCGGGCCCGCCCTCGATCGGGCGCTCGCCTCGGGGCTGCCCGCCTGCGTCAACGTGATGATCGACGGCGTCGCGGCGCCGACCTACCGCGCGGCGTCGGCGCCCTCTCACTGAGCGGCGCGCTAGAGGCTGATTCTCCGCCTGGCCATCGCCCGGTCCCACTTGGTCTCGTAAGCGTCGTCGAAGACGATGGCGTCGTCGGTCGGCACGACGATCCAGTAGCCCGCCTCCATCTCGGCCTCGAGCTGTCCCGGCGCCCAGCCGGCGTAGCCCAGCGTGAAGCGGGTGCGGCGCGGGCCCTTGCCCTCGGCGATGGACTTGAGAATGGACGACTCGGAGGTGATCGCGACGCCGTTGCCGACCTTGTCCGTGTCGGGCCCCGCGTAGTCGTCGGTGTGCAGGACGAAGATGCGCGTCGCCTCCACGGGGCCGCCCACGTGGAGCCTGACCGATCCCTTGGCGCCTGCGCTCGGCAGGCCGGACTGCTTGAGAAGGACCGCCATGGGCACCTCCCCCAGCTGACGGTTGACGATGAGTCCCATGGCGCCGGTCCGGGCGTCGTGGCGGACCATGTAGATGACCGTCCGGGCGAAGGTCGGGCCCTCGAGCTCGGACGTGGCCACGAGGAGCTGGCCGCCAAGACGCGCGTTCTGCGCCTGGGTGCTGGCCGGCTCCGCGGCCAAGAGCGCGGCGCCCAGCACGACGGCCGCGGCGACTGCCGCGGGTAGCAAAGCCCGCGCGAGGAACACGTCTCTCACCTCCGTCCCGGAAGTTGAATTCGTGGCACAGTATAGACGATGCCCTGGCCCGTCGGGCTCCGCGCGTTCCGCCACCGCGATTTCCGCCTCTTCTGGTCCGGTCAGCTCGTCTCCCTCGTCGGCACCTGGATGCAGAGCGTGGGGCAGGTCTGGATCGTGCTCGAGCTGACGGGCTCGCCGTTCAAGCTGGGCGTGATCAGCGCGCTGCAGTTCGGCCCGATGCTGTTCTTTTCCCTCCTCGCGGGCGCGCTCGCCGACCGCGTCCGCAAGCGGCGCCTCCTCCTGCTGACGCAGGGCGCGCTCATGCTCCAGGCCCTGGCCCTGGCCGCACTCGACTGGACGGGGCAGATCCAGTTCTGGCACGTCGCCGTGCTGGCCGCGGTCTACGGCATCGCCAACACGCTCGACCTGCCGGCCCGGCAGTCCTTCGTCGGGGAGCTCGTGGGCAAGGGCGATCTCATGAACGCCATCGCGCTCAACGCCATCGTCTTCAACGGCGCGCGCGTCGTGGGCCCCGCCGTCGCGGGCCTGCTCATCGCGCGGTACGGCGTCGCGCCGGCCTTCCTCCTGAACGGGTTGAGCTTCCTCGGGGTGCTGGTGGCCCTTGCCGCCATCCGCAACGAGGGGGCGCCGCGTCCCCGCGCGGCTGCCACGCTGGGCCAGGAGATCCTCCAGGGCGTGCGGTATGCTGCCGGCACGCCGCTCATCGGGCTCATCTTGGGTCTCCTCCTCGTCGTGAGCCTCTTCGTCCTCAACTTCAACGTCCTTGTGCCGCTCGTGGCCCGCGACGTGTTGCACGAGGGCGCGCGCGGCTTCGGCCTCCTCATGGCTTCACTCGGCCTCGGCGCGGTGGCGGGGGCGCTCGCCCTGGCCGCGATGACCCGAGCACGACCGCCGCTCGCCCTCATCGTCGCGGCGGCCCTCGTGACCGCGACAGGGCTGCTCGGCCTGGGAGCGGTCCGGCACTTCTGGGTCGCGGCAGCGGCGCTGGCCGTCATGGGTTTCGCCCAGATCTTCTTCATGGCGAGCTGCAACACCACGGTGCAGGTGACCGCGCCCGATCATCTCCGGGGGCGGGTGATGAGCCTCTACGCGCTGGTCTTCGTAGGCGCGCACCCCTTCGGCGCGCTGCTCGCGGGCGGGGTGGCGGAGAAGTGGGGCGTAGGCGCGGCGTGTCTCTGGGGCGGCGGCATGGGGCTCTGCCTCGTGCTGGCGCTCGCCCTCCTCTGGCGGCGGCGCCATCGGGTATAATCCACCCCCCGGGGGAATCCACGGGAATCCACGTCCCCAGCGGGAGCCAACGTACAATGACCACAGAAACCACGCTGACATCCGACACGACCCCGGTGCGGGAAACGCACCGCTTCGACCTTGGCGCGCTCGAGCGCTATCTCGCCGGGCGCATCCCGGGCTTCGCGGGGCCGCTGACCGTCAGCCAGTTCCAGGGCGGCCAGTCCAACCCGACGTACCGGCTCTCCGCCGCCGGCCACGAGTACGTGCTCAGGCGCAAGCCGCCGGGCAAGCTCCTGCCGTCGGCGCACGCCGTGGACCGCGAGTACCGCATCCTGACGACGCTCGGGCGCACCGACGTGCCCGTGCCGAAGACCTACGTGCTGTGCGAGGACCCCGAGGTCATCGGCACGGTTTTCTACGTCATGGACTGGGTCGAGGGACGCATCATGGTCGACCCGCTCGTGCCGGGGTGCACGCCGGCCGAGCGCGCGGCGATTTACGATTCGATGAACGACGTCATGGCGCGGCTCCACCGGCAGGATTTCAAGGCGCTGGGCCTCGAAAACTTCGGCAAGCCGGGCAGCTACTTCACGCGGCAGTTCCACCGCTGGACGCAGCAGTACCGCGCATCTGAGACGGAGCGCATCGAGGCGATGGAGCTACTTATGGCGTGGCTGCCCGAGCACATCCCGGCCGATGACGAGACGACGGTCGTCCACGGCGATTTCCGCCTGGGCAACCTCATCGTCCATCCGCGCGAGCCGCGCGTGGTTGCCGTCCTCGATTGGGAGCTGGCGACGCTCGGCCACCCGCTGGCCGATCTCGCGTACAACGCCATGCCCTATCACCTGAAGCCTGATATCTTAGGCGGCGTTCTCGGCCAGGACCTGCGCGCGCTCGGCATCCCGACGGAGGAGGAGTACCTCGCCGCCTACTGCCGCCGCACGGGGCGGACGAGCATCCCGGACTGGAGTTTTTACGTCGCCTTCTCGATGTTCAGGCTCTCCGCCATCGCGCAGGGGATCATGGGGCGGGTGCTGGCGGGCACGGCCAACGACGCCAACGCGCGCGCGCGCGGCGAGCGGGCGCGCCCGATGGCCGAGGCCGGCTGGGCAATTGTCGAAGCTCGGGCGCCCCAGGACGGCACGCGATGATCGAGAAGCGGCCATTCGGACGGACGGGTCACCAGAGCACGGTGACGCTCTTCGGCGCAGCCGCGCTGGCCCGGGCCGGCCAGGCGGACGCGGATCGCACGCTCGAGGTCCTGCTGCGGTACGGCGTCAACCACATCGACACCGCCGCTCGGTACGGGGACTCCGAGCTCCGCATCGGCCCGTGGATGGCGCGTCACCGGAAGGACTTCTTCCTCGCGACCAAGACCGGGTCGCGAACCGGCCCGGAGGCCCGGGAGGACATCCACCGCTCGCTCGACCGGCTGCGCGTCGATCACGTCGATCTGATCCAGCTCCATTCGCTTGGGCATCCGGACGACTGGGACCAGGCGATGGGACCCGAGGGCGCGCTCGAGGCGGCGGTCGAGGCGCGCCAGCAGGGCCTGGTGCGCTTCATCGGCGTCACAGGCCACGGTTGGACCATCGCCGCCATGCACCGGCGGAGCCTCGCGCGCTTCGACTTCGACTCCGTGCTCTTGCCGTTCAACTTCCTCTTCGCCCAGAACGAGCGCTACCGGAACACTTTCGACGAGGTGCTCGCCACCTGCCGCGAGCGCAACGTGGCGGTGCAGATCATCAAGTCGATCGCGCGCGGGCCGTGGGCCACCACGGACCGGACGCACACCACCTGGTATCAGCCGCTCGAGGCGCAGGAGGACATCGACCGGGCAGTCCACTGGATCCTCGGCCTGCCGGGTATTTTCATCAACACGGTTGGAGACCTCGCACTGCTTCCCCGGGTCCTGGATGCCGCGAGCCGCTTCGAGCGCCGTCCGCCGGACGCGGAGATGGAGGCCATGCTCGGCTCGACCCGGATGACGTCCCTGTTCGGCCTCCCCGCCTGACGGGGAGCAGCCTCGGCTCGGACGCGCTGCTCGGCGTTCCGCTCATGTCTTCTCGCTCCGCAAACGCTACTGCGTGATCACACCCTGTCCCGCGAAGAAGAGGGGAGCGAGCGCGTGGCGCTGCTGTCCGAGCTCTTCGTCCGCCGCGCCACCATTGAACACGCCGGCCTCGGTGGGGACGTAGCGAGGACCTTCTCCAGGTCCCCCGTACAGCGGACGACGATCCCCATCTTCTGTTGCTCATGGACCCGCGATCCCGGCTCGGCCGTGCCGACGAGCGCAGTCAGGATCTCGTTCTTGTCCTTGCCTTCGACATATCCCGGCATCGCTCGTGACCTCCTTGATTCAGCCGAACGTTTGACATGAGCGGCGGGACCCAGCTTGCTGGGGCACGTCCGCTCGATGGAAGGGTTAGGCGGCACTTTGCGGGTACCAGTGAACTTCGCTATCACTGCTTCAGCTGCCACCGTTGCGGCTCAAGGCATTGAAAGAGCTCAATCAAAAGATCATCGGGGCCGGCGGTCATTACGTACCTAAACTTCGGTTGCTCCCGAATTGCGGTGCGAAACTTATGCCCGTTTGCCTTCATTCTGGCAACAAGTTCATTGAGATCGTCAGTCTCGATCCCGACATGATGCATTGCGCCTCCAGGTTGCGCCTTCGGGGGTTGCTCGTAGACGTGAACGAACGCGTTCCCGAGCCGAAGCCGTACTGTGCGTACCCCCGCGGCCTCTTCATCCCAGACCATCGCGGCGTTAAACATCTTCTGGAAGAACTCGACGGTAACCGAGAGGTTTGTCGAGAAGACGTGTATGTGGTCAAGACCTACGCGCATGATGTTCCGAACCTCCGAGGCAATCCTTGTGACGCACCGAGAACGCTGACGCCTAACGCCCGCAACTCCAGTGCCAAGTTAGGTCTGCCTCAGGTGGGTGACACTCACCGTGCCCACCGCTCCCATTGCCCTCGGCCCGACACGCCGCGCAGAGTCCCCGCACGATTTCAGAGAATGGCATACACGATGTACCCGACCCCCGTTGGTGTGCGTGTGCCCACCCCAACCGTCACGATCCGATTCAACCACCCATACTTCTCTGACCCTGTCTCGAAGACCGGGGTGGTCCGGAAGTAGTATTCTGCGGGGTCAACGGCTTCGCCTCGGAGTAAGCGCTGGAAGACCGCGGGCGAGATATCGGCGATGCCGCGGTAGGACACGTAGATCAGGTGGCCATCGTCGGTACGGAGCGTAGCCCGGACATCAAGTTGGCGCACACCGTCGGGGCGGATGAGGAGCCAATCTCCTCCCCCAGGGAGTACCTCCCCCTTGAGCCTTGGTCCAGCAAAGCTCCCACCCGTGACAGAGATAATCCGCCGGTTGCCATAGGGTGTGGTCCCTATATCCTGCGGCTCTTCCAGGTCTGCGCTCATCTCGCACAGCAACTCGGTTTTCAGGTCTCCCATGGTGCGCTCCTTGTTTTTGGTCCATTTGCTTCAGGACTCTGGCGAGTCCTTTCATGTCCACCTTAGAGATGCGACCTAACGTCGCGCATCAGCCGCAGCCGCAGGCCGTCGGCTGGATGCCGGAGTTAGGGTTCGCGCGGGGTACGGTCCGGGGACATGGGTGACAGTTTAGTCCAGGGACATGGGTGACAGTTCGCTAACACTGAGGCACCCCGGGAGGTGCCCAGATGCCGTGGAACGAGGTGTCACCCATGGAC
>DASYVT010000125.1 GCA_035936835.1 Candidatus Methylomirabilota bacterium
GGTTCGACCCGGCCGAGACCCCGGGCATCATCACGCCCTTCATGGTGCTCTACGCGCTGCACGACGCGCTCGTGAAGCCCATGCCTGGCAATGCCATGGCGCCCTCGCTCGCCGAGTCCTGGACCATGTCCAAGTACGGCCTGACGTACGAGTTCGCGCTTCGCAAGGGCGTCAAGTTCCACAACGGTGACGTCGTGACCGCGGAGGACGTCAAGTTCTCCTTTGAGCGCTACCGCGGCGCGTCCGCCGCTGACCTGAAGGCCAAGGTGGCGCGGGTCGAGGTCGTGGACCCCTACCGCGTCCGCTTCACTCTCAAGCGGCCGTGGCCGGACTTCATGATCTTCTACGCGACGCCCGCCACCGGGGCCGCCTGGATCGTGCCGAAGAAGTACGTCGAGAAGGTGGGCGACGACGGCTTCAAGAAGGCGCCCGTGGGCGCGGGCCCGTACCGGTTCGTGTCCTTCAAGCCCGGCGTGGAGCTGGTGCTGGAGGCCTTCGACGGCTACTGGCGGAAGACTCCGGGCGTGAAGACGCTGGTCTTCCGCGTGATACCCGACGAGTCGACACGGCTGGCCGCGTTGAAGCGGGGCGAGGTCGACATCGCCTACAGCATCACGGGGCCGCTGGCGGAGGAGCTCAAGCGCACGCCCGGCTTGACGCTGGCGCCCACCTTCTTCCCGTTCACGATCTGGATGGTCTTCACCGAGCAGTGGGATGCCAAGTCGCCCTGGTACGACAAACGGGTACGGCTGGCCGCGAATCTCGCCGTCGACCGCCAGGGCATCAACCAGGCCGTCTACCTCGGCTATTCCAAGCTCGCCTACAGCTTCGTGCCCCAGGGCATGGAGTACTTCTGGGCGCCGCCGCCGTACCCGTACGATCCGAAGCGCGCCAAGCAGCTCCTCTCAGAGGCCGGCTACCCCAACGGCTTCGACGCGGGCGAGCTATCCGGCGACATGATCTACGGCACCGCCATCGGCGAGCCGGTGGTCAACTATCTCCAGGCCGTGGGCATCCGCATCAAGCTCCGCCCGCTCGAGCGCGCGGCCTTCTACCAGGAGCTCGCCGACAAGAAGCTCCGCTTCGTCGTCCAGAACGGCAGCGGCGCGCCCGGGAACGCTCCCACGCGCATCGAGGTCAACGCGGTGACGGGCGGCCGCTACGCCTACGGGGCTTACCCAGACATCGACGGGCTCTTCTCCGAGCAGGCGAACGAGATGAACCCGCGGGTGCGGCGGCAGCTCCTCGACAAGATCCAGCAGATGATCCACGAGCGCGTGATGTTCGGCCCGGTGATCGAGCCGGCCTTCCTCAACGGCGTGGGCGCGCGCCCGGCCGTCCACGGCCTCGGCCTGATCGCGAACCACGCCTACTCGGCGCCCTACGAAGATCTCAAGCTCAACGGAAAGTAAGAGGCGGCACATGCATGGAACGTGGCGGCCATGAAACGATTCATCGTCAAGCGGCTGGGCTACGCGGTGCTCTCCCTGCTCCTCCTCTCCCTGACCATCTTCCTGCTGGTGCGCCTGACGGGCGACCCCTCAGTGCTGCTGGTGGAGCCCGGGGCGAGCAAGGAGGACCTGGTCGCCATCCGCGTCCAGCTTGGTCTCGACCGGCCGATCTGGGTCCAGTACGGCCAGTTCATGTCGAGCCTCGCCCGAGGCGACTTCGGCCACTCCTTCTACTACCGCACGCCGGTGCTGGAGCTCTACCTTTCCCGGCTGCCGCACTCCCTCATGCTCGCCGTGGCGGCCATGGCATTCTCACTCCTCGTCGGCATCCCGAGTGGCATCCTCGCGGCCGTCCGCGTGAACCAATGGTGGGACAGCGCGGGGAAGATCTTCGCGCTGCTCGGGCTGTCGCTCCCCTCCTTCTGGGTCGGCCTGGTCATGATCCTGTTCTTTTCCGTGTACCTCGGCTGGCTGCCGTCCTCCGGTTCCGGCACGGCGCTGCACGTCATCATGCCGGCGTTTGCCCTCGGCTGGTACTTCGCGGCGGCCCACATGAGGCTGACGCGCTCTGCCATGCTGGAGGTGCTGGGCTCGGAGTACGTCAAGCTCGCGCGGCTCAAGGGCCTGCCCGAGGCGCTCGTCATCGGAAAGCACGCCTTCAAGAACGCGCTCATCCCCGTGCTGACGCTGGCCGGCATCAACCTGGTCATCATGGTCAATGTCGCGGTCGTCGTGGAGACGGTCTTCGCGTGGCCCGGGGTCGGCCGGCTGCTCTACGAGGGCATCTCCTTCCGCGATTTCCCGGTGGTCCAGGCCACCGTCCTTATCGGCGGGGCCATGATCGTGATCGTCAACTTCTTCGTGGACGTCCTGTACGCGGTGATCGACCCGCGCATCCGCTATGAGAGGTAGGTGGCTATGAACGGCAGCCGAGCGGCCACACTCACGGTGCCGTGGCGCTTCGCCTGGCTCCGGATCGAGGGCTTTCCCTGGATCCCCGCGATCATCATCGGCATCATCGCGCTCGTGGCCGTCTTCGCCGACGTGCTGGCGCCGTACAACCCCGAGATCGGCGTGCTCGGCGACCGCTTCCGTCCTCCCGCGTGGCAGGCCGGCGGCAGCCAAGCCTACCTGCTGGGGACCGACCACGTCGGACGCGACGTGCTGTCGCGCCTCATCTTCGGCGCGCGCGTTTCCATGGTGGTGGGCTTCACCGCGGTCATCGTGGCCGGCCTCCTCGGCACGACGCTCGGCATCCTGTCCGGCTACCTCGGGGGCTGGGTCGACCAGGTGATCATGCGTGTCACGGACACGTGGCTGGCGTTGCCGGCGCTGACCTTTGCGATCTTCCTTGCGGCCGTGGTCGGCCCCAGCCAGTGGAACATCGTCATCATCCTGGCCGCCGTCTACTGGACGCGCTACGCCCGCGTCATCCGGGGCGAGGTCCTGTCGCTCCGCGAGCGCGACTACGTGCGCCTGGCCATCGTGGCGGGGTGCTCGAAGAAGACGATCATGCGCCGCCACATCCTGCCGAACGTGCTGAACTCCGCAATCGTGCTCGGCACCCTCATGCTGGGCATCGTCATCGTCACCGAAGCCGCGCTGTCCTTCCTCGGCGTCGGCGTGCCGCCGCCCAAGCCTGCCTGGGGGCTCATGCTGGCCGACGGGAAGAAGGGGCTCATGGCCGGCTACTGGTGGCTGACCGTGCTGCCGGGGCTCTGCATCATGTTCATGGTTCTCTCGGCCAACCTCCTCGGCGACTGGCTCCGCGTCAAGCTCGACCCGCAGCTCCGCTCGCTGTGACCGCTCTCCTGGAGGTGTCGGGCTTATCGACCCAGTACGTCGGCGCGCGCGGAACCCGCGTGACGCGCGCGGTGGACGACGTCTCCTTCACGCTCGAAACGGGGAAGACCCTCGGGATCGTCGGCGAGTCCGGCTCCGGCAAGACGACGCTGGCGCTGACGCTCATGCGTCTCCTGCCGCCGGGGGCGCGGATCGCGAGCGGTTCGATGCGCTTCGAGGGCGAGGACCTCCTCGACAAGTCCGATGCCGAGATGCGCGCCCTCCGCGGCAAGCGCATGGCCATGATCCTCCAGGACCCGATGGCCTCGCTCAACCCCCTCTTCACGGTGGGCAATCAGATCGCCGAGACGCTGCGCGCGCACGAGGGCATGTCGAGACGCGGCGCATGGACGCGAGCCCGGGAGCTGCTGGCGTCCGTCAACATCGCGGCGCCGGAGCGGCGGGTGAGCGAGTTCCCCCACGAGCTGTCGGGCGGGATGCGCCAGCGGGTAGTCGGCGCCATCGCCATCTCGTGCGGGCCGAGGTTGCTCATCGCCGACGAGCCGACCACGAGCCTGGACGTGACGATCCAGGCGCAGTACCTCAAGCTGCTGCGCGACATCCAGCGCGAGCACGGGCTCGCCCTGATCTTCATCACCCACAACCTCGGCATCGTGGCGCGGATGTGCGACCAGGTGGCGGTCATGTACGCCGGGCGCCTGGTCGAGACGGGTCCGGTGCGGACGATCTTCAACGCCCCGGCCCATCCCTACACGCGGGCGCTCATCGAGTCCATCCCGCGCTTCGGCGACACCGTCACGCGGCTGACCGCCATCGAGGGCCAGCCGCCCGATCCATCCGCGCTGCCGCCGGGCTGCGCCTTCCATCCGCGCTGCCCCCTGGTGATCGAGCGCTGCCGGACCGAGGCGCCGCCCGAGACCCGCGTGGCTGCCCAGCACCGGGCGCGCTGCTGGCTGGCTGCCGAGGCGCCCGCCCGCCTTATTAAACGATGACGCCGCTCCTCGAGGCGCGCGGCCTGACTAAGCACTTCTCGGTGGGCCGCGGGCTCCTTGGCGGCGGCGGGGGCGTGGTCCGGGCCGTGGATGACATCGCCTTTGCCATCGAGCCCGGCCGCACGCTGGGAGTCGTGGGAGAGAGCGGCTGCGGCAAGACCACGACCGCCAAGATGGTCCTGCGGCTCGAGAAGCCGACAGCGGGCCAGATCCTGTTCGAGGGCCAGGACGTGGCCGGGCTCGAAGGCGAGGGTCTCATGCGCTACCGCAAGAGCGTCCAGGCGGTGTTCCAGGACCCCTTCGCCTCACTCAACCCGCGCATGCGCGTGGACTCCATCATCGCGGAGCCCCTCGTCACCCACGAGCGCCTCGACGACGCGGCGGTCGCCGCCCGTGTCGCGCAGCTCCTCGACGTCGTCGGGCTGCCGGCGCGGTCGAAGGACCTCTTCCCGCACGAGTTCTCGGGCGGCCAGCGCCAGCGCATCGCCATCGCCCGCGCGCTCGCCCTGTCGCCGCGGCTGGTGGTCCTCGACGAGCCGGTCTCGGCCCTCGATGTCTCGATCCGCGCGCAGATCCTGAACCTGCTGCGCGACCTCCAAAAGGAGCTGGGGCTCGCTTACCTCTTCATCGCCCACGACCTGGCGGCGGTGGCCCACATGAGCCACGTGATCGCCGTCATGTACCTCGGGCGCATCGTGGAGATGGGCGAGTCGGCGCGCGTGGCCTCGTCGCCCCAGCATCCGTATACGCAGGCGCTCTTCGCCGCCGCGCTTCCCGCGCATCCGGACGAGCAGCGTGAGGAGATCGTGCTGGCCGGCGAAGTGCCGAGCCCGGTCAACCCGCCGGCCGGGTGCCACTTCCACCCGCGCTGTCCCAAGGTTATGGTGCGCTGCTCACGGGATGAGCCCCGGCTCAAGTCTTCTCATGGCCGAGAGATCGCCTGCCACCTCTTCGACTAGGCGGGGCTGGACGGCGCCCGGCCGAGTGCCTTCTATAGGGTGTCTCGCGTCAACCTCCACAGACAAGGAGCACGAGATGAGCGAGAGCAAGAGCCCGTTCCGCCAGCGCCTCGAGGCCGCCGTCGCGGCCAAGCATAGTCGGATGAACCTCTTCACAGAGAAATGGGTCAAGGGGGAGTTGACGCGGGCGCAGTTCGGCTCGTGGGCGTCGCAGCACTACCAGTACGTATCCCAGTTCGCCCGCTGGTGCGCGGCCGTGTACGCCGAGTGCCCGGACTCGGACGCCCGGGACTTCCTGCTCGAGAACATCATCGAAGAAGAATCGGGCGTCAAGCACGTCGACCTGCTGATCCGCTTCGCCGAGGCGTGCGGGGTTAGCCGCAAGGAAGTCGAGACCGCGCAGCAGCTGCCCACGACCCGGGCGCTCACGGCGTGGTGCTACGAGACCTCCCAGCGCCCCTTCCACATCGCCGCGGCGGGGCTCCTCGTCGGCCTGGAGTCGCAGGTGCCCGGCATCTACCAGCGCAGCCTGCCGCCGCTCAAGACCCACTATGGCTTCACCGATCACGAGGTCGAGTTCTTCGCCATCCACATCGAGGCGGACGAGGTCCACGGCGAGCGCGGCTACCAGATCGTCGAGGGACACTGCACCACGCCCGAGAGGCAGGCCGAGGCTGCCGAGCAGGTGCGGCAGGCGACCGAGATGCGATGGCAGTACATGTCCGGCCTCCACCGCGCCTTCGTCCTCAAGGAAGACATGTGACCGCGCGGGGAGAGGCGCAGCGGAACGCGGGCTGAGCGGACATGGAGTACCGCGCGGCCTCCCTCGAGGAGGTCCCGTCGGGTGGCTGCAAGCTGGCGGAGATCAACGGGTCGCGCGTGGTGCTGGCCCGCGTCGGGGAGCGCGTCTACGCGTGCGCCGACACGTGCTCGCACCGCGGCGGTCCGCTCAGCGAGGGCAAGCTGGCCGGGGCCAGG
Organism: Candidatus Methylomirabilota bacterium; assembly: GCA_035936835.1. Lineage (NCBI taxonomy): Bacteria > Methylomirabilota (SeqCode) > Candidatus Methylomirabilota bacterium. The sequence continues at coordinate 6,184 of DASYVT010000125.1, forward strand.
CTGACCTGTCCGTGGCACGGGTGGCTCTACGACGTGCGGACCGGGCAGTGTCTCCTGCCCGCCCGGGGCGCGGCGATCGCGACCTACCCCGTGCGGATCGACGGCGGGGACATATGGGTGGAGGTGCCGTGAACCGGTGTCGCGGGAGGCAGCGCGGATGATCACGGTCAAGCGGCTCACGCTGGAGGACGCGCGCATCGTCCTGGAGGCGGCCGAGGCCAAGGCCAAGGTGATCGGCGTCGCCCAGACCATCTGCGTCTGCGACGACGGCGGGCACGCCATCGCGCTCCACCGGATGACGGGGGCGCGCATCACCGGCGTCGAGATCGCCATCGCCAAGGCCTTCACCGCGGCCGGCCACCGGCGCGCCACCCACAAGTTCAACGCGCCGCCCGATGGTCCCGCGCTGCCGGGCAACGAGGCCTTCGGCATCCACGCCATGCACCCGGGCAAGTTCGCGATTTTTGTCGGCGGCTTCCCCATCGAGGTGGAGGGCGACGTGGTGGGCGGCATCGGCGTGAGCGGCGGCAGCGGCGAGCAGGACACGCAGGTCGGCGAGGCGGGGATCGCCGCGCTTCTCCGTTCCTTGAAGCGCTAGCCCCGTAGCAGAGCGACGACGCCGACCGTCGCCACCAGGTTGCCGGCAGCGTGCGCGATGATGCTGGGCCAGAGGCTCCCGGTCCGCTCGTAGGCCATCGCCCAGAGGATGCCGCTCCAGAAGACCGCGGCGAAGCCAAGCACTCCGTAGCCGTGCGCGACCGCGAAGACGGCCGCGGAAAGCGCCGCAGCCGGCGCGACGCCGAAGTGCCTGCGGAGCGCGGGGTAGAGGACGCCGCGGAAGGCCACCTCTTCGCCGAGCGGCGCCCAGAGCGCGCTGCCGATCGTCTCGCGGGCTACGAGCCCCCACGAGCCCCATATGAGGTTTTCCTGGAGCCCGTCGGCCCAGTGCGAGCTGAGGCGCAGGGCGTCGAGGGCCGCTCCGATCAGGCTCTCGCCTGCCAGCTGGAGCCCGACGAGAGCGAGGGCGACCCAGGCGACGGTGACGAGATGATCCCGGCCGGGCAAGAGTCCGAAGGCCGCGGTGAAGGACAGTCCGCGTGAGCGCAGGTACCAGGCGGCGTAGAGAAGGATGGGCGCCACGGACGCCGGGCCCGTGAGGGCGTCGAGCGCACTGTCGTCGGGAATCGCCAGGCCCAAGCCGGCGCCCAGGACGAGAAAGCCCAGCGCGCCCCGGATGAACAGCGCGTAGCCGTCCGCAAGCGAGAAGGCTTCCGGCATCCGGGCGTCTGCCACGTTCAGATCTGCGTGGGTCACGAGCATAAGGCCCACGGTCGCGAGGCCCGCCACGGCCAGCAGCAGTCCCGCCGCCTCGAGCGCGCGCCAGCGGCGGAGCAGGACCGAACCGCGTGCCGCGATGGCGGACTCGGCCTGCTGGCGCGCGATGGCGTCTCCCGAGCGGCGCGCGAGGCGCGCGACGAGCGCGTCGGCGAACCAACCCGCGGGAAGCTCGTCGCGCACCTCGGTGATGAGCGCTCGCCCGGTGGCGCGACTGAGGGACGGTTCGAAGTAGGCGGCCTCGATCCAGTCCCTCCTGCGCGTCGCCGCCGGCTCGCTGTCCTCCCAGTCGTCCAGGGCCGACCGCAGCGCCTCCGTCTGGCGCGTCTCGCCGAGCAGGATCAGCCGGGAGAGCTCCACGTCGGGCGACGTCGAGACCTCGGCCAGCTCCTCGTGCCAGCGGATCCAGTCATCGATCCCCTCGTCCCCTCCGGAGAGCAGGGCGTAGAGGCGGCGTTCCCACGGGGTCGCATGGCGGAGCGCCGCGCGCACGTCCATCTCGCGCTCCGTCAACCGCTCGAGCGAGTCCTCCGGCCGGTGGAGACGATCGAGCGGCCCGCCGGGCGTCAGCATGAAGAGATAGCCGACGAGCCCTGTCACGAGGACCGTCGAGAGCCAGGTCGCCCACGGGCGGAAGAAGGGCCGCGGCGGGGCCGCGGAAGGATCGGGAGCGGGCGGGGCGCCGTCGAATTCGGGGCCGGACATGCGGCGGCAGTATAGCACCGCCCCCGACGGGACAGGGAGCTAGAGCACGCGCTTGCGGATGGCGGTGACTGCGACTTCGGCGAAGAGGACGACCGCGAAGACGGCGACGAGGACGGCGGCGACGGTGCGCCACTGGAATACGTTGATCGCGGCGTCCAGCACGAGACCGATGCCGCCTGCGCCGACCAGTCCCAGCACCGCCGACTCGCGCACGTTGTCATGAGCGTGCCGAGCGTTACGATGTTGAGCGTCTCGACCATGGCGGCGAGATTCTTCCACTTCGATTTGTCCTTGGGCAGTTGGTCGTGAGATCCGTGTCCGCATCGCAGTAGAGCGGGTCGAGCGTGCCGCGGCTGGCGCTGGTCTCGTCCGCTACCCACGCCACGCCGGGCAGTGGAGGAGGAGCAGATCGTGTGCCTCATCTGCGGCGCGCGCTTCCGCCAGCTGACCAACACGCACCTGCGCGGACACGCCCTGTCGGCGCTCGAATACAAGGGGCGCTTCGGCTACAACCGCGGGCGCCCGCTGATGTGCCGCGCGTTCTGCCGGCTGTACGCCGAGCGCGCCGTGCGGAGCGGCCTTGCGTCGCGCATCCGCAGCCGGCCCATCGTGGCCGACCCCGAGCTGCGCCGTCGCGGGGGCATGCGGCCCGTGACCCTCGAGGAGCTCCTCACGCGCCGCGACGCGCGTCGTGCGGCCGGGCGAGGCGGGCTGTGAACGGCCGCGTGCTGGCTGCGGGGTGGCCCTTTGCCGGACTTCTGGCTCTTGACGCGGGCCACGCCGAGGTCTCGGGCGCGGCGCCGGTCCGCGGTCTCATTGTCGAGACCGACAGCCAGAGCGGCATCTTCGTCCTCGAGTCGGGGGACGCGACCTGCCCGCTCACCACCGACGCCGCGACGCGTTGCTACGGCGTGGACGGCTATCCCATCGCGCGGGGGGACATCCCCGTCGCGGACACGGTTGAGACGGTTCAGGAGAAGAACGGAGAGGAGTGGGTCACGACGAAGATCCGGGTCTTGCGGCCGGCGCCGTCCCCGAGCCCCGGGACGTGCTAGCCGCGTCCCCCCGGTTGCCCCTCCGTGCCCTCGCGCACCTGACGCATCGCGTAACGCAGGCGCAGAAGGGTTGAGAGCGCGGGCCCCTTCGCGTATATTCGCGTGTGGCGCGGGGTCTTCCTGCGGCAGACCAAGGAATTCCCACCCAGGGGCATGAGTCGCCAGGTCGCGGCCGACCGGCGTGAAGGGGAGGAACACAATGACGCGCTTCCGTGTTGTCGCCGCCGTGTGGCTGGTCTTCGGGGCCGCCGCGCTCGTGACCGCCGTACCCGCCCAGGCTCAGACGCCAAGGCCCGGAGGGCATCTCAACATCATGCTGCGCGAGGACCTGCCCCAGGGCTTCGCCGTTCACGAGTCGTCGACGATATCGGTGAGCTACCCGTCGCTGCCCTGCTTCAACAACCTCATCTTCTTCGACCAGCACAAGCGCACGGAGAGCGTCGAGACCCTCGTGGGCGAGTTGGCCGAGAAGTGGTCGTGGCAGGACAACTATAGAAACCTCGTGTTCTTTCTCCGCAAGGACGTCAAGTGGCACGACGGCAAGCCCTTCACCTCGAAGGACGTCAAGTTCACCTTCGACATGCTCCGCGAGGCGCCCGAGGCGCAGGCCAAGCTTCGCATCAACCCGCGAAAGGACTGGTACGCCAACATCGAGGCCATCGAGGCGCCCGATCCTCACACGGTGGTCTTCCGTCTCAAGCGCCCCCAGCCCTCGCTCCTGATCATGTTCGCCTCGGGCTACACGCCCATCTACGCCGCGCACGTGCCGCCCGCGAGCTACCGCACGGGCTGCATCGGCACCGGGCCCTTCAAGGTCAAGGAGTGGCGCAAGGGCGAGTTCGTCGACTACGTCAAGAACGCGGACTACTTCGTCAAGGGCAGGCCCTACCTGGACACCCTCCGCTATGTGGTCATCGAGAACCGCGGCACGCGGAACTCGGCGCTCCAGGCCGGCAAGCTCGACGTCTCCTTCCCCGGGGAGATGACGAAGACCTCATCGGAGCAGGTCAAGAAGGCCGTGCCCCAGTTGGTCGTCACGCCCGTCGGGCAGACGGTCAGCGACAACATCATCATGAACGTCAAGAAGCCGCCCTTCGACAACATCAAGGTGCGGCTGGCCGTGAGCTACGGGATCGACCGCCGGGGCCTCATCCAGGCCGTCCACCAGGGCGGAGCCGTCGCGGGCGCGGCGCTGCCGCCCAAGCCATGGGGCATCTGGGGCATCGCTGAGCAGGGGTTGCTGGCGCTCCCGGGCTACGGCAAGCCGGCCGACATGAAGGACAAAGCGAAGAAGATGATGGCCGAGCTCGGCTACACGCCCGAGAAGCCGCTCAAGGTCGAAATCGGCACGCGCAACATCGCCATCTACGTGGACATGGCCTCCTTCGTCATCAACGAGCTCAAGCAGATCGGCATCGACGCGACGCTCAAGCAGATCGAGACCGCGCAGTGGCACTCGATGGCCACGCGCGGCGACTACCAGATCGGCGCCAACCTGACGGGGCTGGGCGTCGACGATCCCGATGCGAACTTCTACGAGAACTACGCCTGCGGCTCGCCGCGCAACTACAGCCAGTACTGCAGCGAGCAGGTGATGAAGATGGTCGACCAGCAGTCGCAAGAGCTGAACCCGCAGAAGCGGCTCGAGATGGTCGTGGCGCTGCAGAAGAAGCTCGAGGAGGACGCGGCGCGGCCGATCCTCGACTGGAAGCTCGACTATTTCACCCAGTGGCCGTACGTGCACGACCTCATCCCGCACAACAATATCTACAACTTCGGCCGCATGCAGGACGTGTGGCGGGACCAGTAGCGCGCCTGGGGTGAAGAACTATCTCCTCCAGCGCCTCGGCATCGCGGCGCTGACGCTCTTCGGGATGTCGCTCGTGATCTTCGTCCTCCTGCGCTTGGCGCCGGGGGACATCGTGGACATCCTCTTCTCGACCGGCGGCTACGTGAATCCCTCCGAGCGAGCCGCCATCGAGAAGGAGCTCGGGCTCGACAAGCCCGTCTGGGCCCAATACATCGAGTGGATCGGCCACATGGCCACCGGCGACCTCGGCAAGTCCTACCGCTACGACCTGCCGGCCTGGGAGATCATCCGGCCGCTGATCCCCGTCACCCTCGAGCTGGCGACGCTGTCCATGATCGTGGCGGTCCTGCTCGGTGTCCCGACGGGCGTCATCAGCGCCGTGCGCCAGGACACGGCCCTCGACTACGTGCTGCGCGTGGTGAGCCTGGCGGGGCTCAGCATGCCGTCTTTCTGGCTCGGCATGGTCATCATCCTAACGCTGGTGGCCTGGATCGGGTGGATCCCGCCGATGACCTACGTCCCCATCACCGAGAACTTCAAGCTCCACGCGATCCAGTTTGCCCTGCCCGCCATGGCGGTCGGCTACCGCTCCTCGGCCCTCATCATGCGCATCACGCGCTCGGCACTGCTGGAAGTGATGCGAGAAGACTACATCAGGACGGCGCGCGCCAAGGGGCAGGGGGAGCGCGTTGTGATCTGGAGCCACGCGCTCAAGAACGCGATCCTGCCCGTCGTGACCATCATCGGCATCGAGTTCGCGTTCCTGATCGGCGGGCTCGTGGTCACCGAGACCGTCTTCAACCTGCCGGGCATCGCGCGCTTCCTCGTGCAGGCCATCCTGTGGCGTGACTACCCGATCGTGCAGACCCTCGTCATGTTCATCGCCATGGTCGTGATCTTCTCGAACCTCGCTGTGGACATGCTCTACGGCGTGCTCGACCCGCGGGTGCGCTATGGCAGCTAGCGGGGCGGCCGTGGCCGTCGCCGCGCCCGCAGCGCGACCCTCCCGCGACGGGATGTGGGTGACGCTCCTGCGCTTCTGCCGCAAGAAGCCTCTCGGCGCGGCCGGCGGCGTCATCATGCTGCTGATCGCGTTCGCCGCGATCTTCGCCAACGTGCTGCAGACCTACGATCCCATCGCCACCGACGCCGCCGTCACGCTGGCGCCGCCGAGCGCGGCGCACTGGCTCGGCACCGACCACTTGGGCCGTGACATCTACTCCCGCATCCTCCATGGGGCGCGCGTGTCGCTCCTGGTGGGCCTGGGCTCGACCCTCGTCGCCTCGCTGCTGGGCGGCGTCATCGGACTCCTCTCGGGCTACGTCGGCGGCAAGACCGACCTCGTGGTCCAGCGCATGATGGACATCCTCCAGGGGCTGCCGCTGCTGGTCCTGGCGCTCGTCATGGCTGCGGCGCTCGGGCCGTCCATCCCGAACGTGATTCTGGCGATCTCGATCCCGATCATGCCGCGCGCCGCCCGCGTCATCCGCTCGAGCGTGCTCTCCATCCGCGAGTTCCAATACGTGGAAGCCGCGCGCGCGCTGGGGCTCACCCATCTGCGCATCGCCTTCCGGCACATCATGCCCAACACCGTGGGGCCATTCATCGTGCTGGGCACGGCCCAGCTCGGCAGCGCCATCCTCGTCGAGGCGGCGCTGTCCTTCCTGGGCCTGGGCGTGCCGGAGCCGTATCCCTCCTGGGGGCGCATGCTGTCGGTCTCGGCCGCCGAGTACGCCCAGAAGGCGCCGTGGCTCGTGCTGTTCCCGGGCATCGCCATCAGCCTTGCGGTGTTCGGCGCGAATCTCCTGGGTGATGCCCTCCGCGACACCCTGGACCCACGCCTGCGCGGCGCCTAACCCACGTCTTCGCTGAAGGAGGTAGACATGGCTTCGGATGACCTGTGCTGGATGCCGGCCTCGGAGATGGCCGCGGCCATCCGGCGGAAGAAGGTTTCGCCGGTGGAGGTAATGAAGGCCGTGCTCGGGCGCATCGAGCGCCTGAACCCGACGCTCAACGCGTTCGTGACGCTGACGGCCGAGCAGGCAATGCGCTCCGCCCGCGCGGCCGAGCGCGCGCTCACGAGGCGGGGCGCCAGGCTCGGGCCGCTGCATGGTGTCCCCTTCTCCACCAAGGACCTTGTCGTCACCAAGGGCATCCGGACGACCTTCGGCACGCGGCTCTACGCCGACAACGTGCCGACCGAGACGGCGCCGATGGTGGAGCGGCTGGCCGCGGCCGGGGCGATCCAGCTCGGCAAGACGAACACGCCCACGATGGGCTGGATCGGCGCCACGCACAATCTCCTCTTCGGCGCGACGCGCAACCCGTGGAACCTCGATCGCACCCCGGGCGGCTCGAGCGGGGGCGCCAGCGCCGCCGTCGCGGCCGGCATGGGGCCGCTCGCCATCGGCACGGACGGTGGAGGCTCCATTCGCATTCCGGCGTCGTTCGCCGGCATCTTCGGCCACAAGGCCTCCTTCGGCCGCATCCCCGTGTATCCCCCCAGCGGGGGCTGGAGCCTCTCGCACATCGGGCCGATGACCCGCACGGTGACGGATGCCGCGCTCATGATGAACGTCTGCGCGGGACCCGACTCGCGTGACCAGTTCTCGCTGCCCGCTGCGCCAGTCGACTACGTCAAGGCGATCAAGGGTGGGATCAAGGGGCTCCGCGTGGCGTGGGTGCCCGACCCGGGCTACGCAAAGCTGGTGGATCCCGAAGTAGCGGCCGTCTGCGCGCGCGCGGCCAAGCGCTTCCGCGAGCTGGGCTGCCGCGTCGAGGAGGTCAACCCCCGCTGGCCGTCGCCGCACCAGATGTGGAGGGCGATCTTCTGCGGCGGCGTCGCCGCTCGGCTGGCGCCCTACCTGCCTCAGCGTCGCGCCGACATCGACGAGGGTCTGGCGGCGCTCATCGACGAAACCCTCTCCTGGGGGCCCACAACCTACGTCCAGGCCTGGTTCGACCGGATGGCCTGGTGGGAGCACCCGCGCCGCCTCTTCGAGACCTACGACATCATGCTCACGCCCACGGTGGCCTGCCCGCCCTTCAAGATCGGCCTCGATAATCCAAGCGAGATCGCGGGGCGTCCGGCGGAGCCCTACGAGTGGATTCCGTTCACCTATCCCTTCAACATGACCGGCCAGCCCGCGTGCTCGGTGCCCGCCGGCTTCACCGCCGACAAGCTCCCGGTGGGGCTCCAGATCGTGGGCCGCCGCTTCGACGACGCCACCGTCCTTCGAGCCGCGGCGGCCTTCGAAAGGGCGCAGCCCTGGCACCATCTCAAACCCCCGATCGACTGACTCCAAAGACCGACTGACTCCGAAGACCAAGTGACTCCGAAGGGGGAGACGACATGACCGCTGACGACGTCAAACGCATCCTGGTGGTGGGGGCCGGGCAAATGGGCGCCCAGATCGCGATGCAGTCCGCGCTGCACGGCTACCAGATCACGCTCAACGACCTCAACATGGAGCTCCTGCAGAAGGGCATGGCCGGGAACCGCAAGCAGCTCGAGCGCCGCGTCCAGAAGGGGCAGATGACCAAGGACAAGATGGAAGAGGCCGTCGCCCGCGTCACGCTCGAGCCTGACCTCGAGAAGGCCGCGCGCGACGCGGATTTCGCCATCGAGGCCATCGTGGAGCGGCTCGAGCCGAAGAAGGACTGCTTCGCCAAGCTCGACCGTCTCTGCCCGCCCCACACGATCCTCGCGACCAACTCGTCCACGCTCATGAACTCCCAGATCGCGCCCTCGACCAAGCGGCCGGAGAAGTGCGTCAACATGCACTACTTCTACCCGCCGCTGGTCATGAAGCTCGTCGAGGTGGTCAAGGGGCAGTGGACCAGCGAAGAGACCGTGGAGATCACGGCCGAGGTAAGCCGGCGGAGCGGCCGGGAGCCGGTGATCCTGCGAAAAGAGCTGCCGGGCTTCCTCGTCAACCGCATTCTTCGCGCCCTGGTGCGCGAGGCCTACTACTGCCTCGAGCAGGGGGTGGCCAGCCACGCCGACATCGACAAGGCGGTGGAGCTCGGTCTCAACCACCCGCTCGGGCCCTTCAAGCTCGGCGACCTCTCGGGCCTCGACATCGGCTACAACGCCCGCCTCGAGACCTTTGCTGTGACCAAGAACGACGCCGACCGGCCGCCCAAGGAGCTGGAGAAGCGCGTCAAGCGCGGCGACCTCGGGCGCAAGACCGGGCGCGGCTTCTACGACTACTCGACGGATCCGCCCAAGCCGGTCCTGGACTGATACGCGTATCGCGACGGAGACGCTCCGCCCACGTCGATCCTCGACTGACGGGCGTATCGGACCGGCGACGCTCCTAAAGCTGGACATTGACGCCTAACGGGGTGTGAGACAGCCTGCGCGCCATGCGGGGGCGGCGCGCGCAGACGGGGCATTCGCTGGTCGAGGTGCTGGTCGCGACGGCCATCATGGGTCTCGTCATGTCGGCCACTCTGAGCGTGCTCCAGTCCGGCCTCGCCGCCTGGGGCTGGGGCGCAGGAAGGGTCGAGGCGCAGCAGGCCATACGCGCGGCTCTCGAGCGCATGGCGCACGAGCTCCGCGAGGCGGGCTATGACCCTACCGATGCGGGGATCGAGGCCGTCCTCGTGGCCGAGCCCGCCCGGATCGTCTTTCAGCGCGACCTCAACGGCAACGGCCTGATCGACCCCACGCGCGAGCGCGTCACCTACCTGCTGCGCTCGGGAGAAACGACGCTCCGGCGGGACGCGGGAGGCGGCGCCCAGCCCCTGGCCGAGAACGTGCGGCGCTTCAGTCTCTCCTACCTCGACAAGGCCGGCGCGCCCACGGCTGATCCGGCGCGGGTCGCTTCGGTCAGGATAGAGATCGAGGCGGGGCGTGCCGGGCCCAAGGCGACCATGGCGACGCTCGTCTCCCTGAGAAACGGGGCGTTCTGGTAGGATTCGCCCATGCGCAGCTTCCGGTGGCACCCAGCTCTCGCGGTGGCGCTCGTGGCGGCGGGCGTCGTGACGGCCTGCGAGACCGTGCCGTATACGGGCCGTTCGCAGCTCCAGTTCATGTCGCCCCAGCAGGAGAGCGAGTTGGGCGCCCAAGCCTACCAGCAGACCCTGGCCAAGACGAAGCTGTCCTCAGATGCCGCGGCGAGCGAGATGGTCACCCGGGTCGGCAGTCGCATCGCCGCGGTCACGGGCCACCCGGAATACAAGTGGGAGTATCGGCTCATCCAGGATGACAAGCAGGTGAATGCCTTCGCCCTGCCCGGTGGCAAGGTTGCCGTTTACACCGGTATCCTGCCCATCACCCGCGACGAGAACGGCCTGGCAGCCGTCCTGGGGCACGAGATCGGCCACGTCATCGCGCGTCATGGCGGCGAGCGGGTCAGCCAGCAAATGCTGGTCAACGTCGGCCTTGAGACAACCATGGCGGCTCTCTCCCGGGGCAATCCCGCCACCGTCCAGGCCGTGGCTTCCCTCCTCGGTGCCGGGGCCACAGTCGGGGTGCTTCTCCCTTGGAGCCGGGCCCAGGAGTCGGAGGCCGACCACCTGGGACTCATCCTGATGGCCGAGGCCGGCTATGACCCCCACGCCGCCAGGGACCTCTGGGTCCGCATGGCCGCGGCCTCGAAGGGGTCGGGAAAGCCCCCTGAATTCCTCTCCACCCACCCCTCGGAGCCCACACGGATCCAGCAAATCGAGGTCTGGATGCCGGAAGCCATGCAGTACTACCACCCCCGCTGAGGCCCCACTTCTCCAAGATGCGGTAGCCCCGTCAGGGCCGGACACCACCCGTCGCCTTGGCGGATGATCTGGATATATCAAGGAAATCAGAGTTTTTTCTTGACACCCCCAAGCGCAACCTTTAGATTAGGCCGCTGAGTGGGGTGAAATCCCATGAAGTGGTTTCACTGCTCGGCCCGGGGAGATTCTTTCCCCAACGAGAGGGGAGACGGTGTTTCGGGGACAGTTCAGTCACACGGTGGATCCGAAGGGACGGCTCAGCATCCCGGCTGATTTCCGGGAAGTGCTGGCCGACGGCTTTGGAGACAAATTGATGATTGCCCCGAACGGCAATGCGCTCGAAGTCTACCCCGAGCGGAGGTGGAAGGAGCTCGAGGACAAGGTCGGCAAACTGCCGCTCCTCGACCCCGACCGAAGGATGTTCCAGCACGGCTATCTCTCCGGCGGCAAGGCCGTGATGCTGGACCCGCAAGGGCGGATCCAGATCCCGCAGAACTATCGCGAACGGGCCGGCCTGGTGAAGGACGTCGAGATCGTCAGCATGATGACGTACTTCGAGGTCTGGGACAAAGAGCGGTGGGCGCACGCCCAGCGCGACAACGCCGGGACGCTCGACGATCTCCGCGCGAGGTTGGCGGCGAAGGGCGTCTAGGGATGGAGCGGGAGGCGGCGGCGCACCTCCCGGTGCTGGTGGACGAAGTGACGTTCCTCTTGCGCCCCCGACGCGGGGGCTGGGTGGTGGACGGGACGATCGGCATGGGCGGACACGCTGAACGGTTATTGGAAGCCGGCGGAGAGAACACCCGGGTGCTCGGGATCGACCGCGACCCCGAGGCGCTCGAGCGCGCGCGCCGCAGGCTCGCGGGCTTCGGCGACCGGGTGCGGCTCCGCCACGGGAGTTTCAGGGACGTGGGCGCGCACGCGGGCGAGGCCGGCGTCAGCCAGGCCGCGGCGATCCTGCTCGACCTGGGATTGTCCTCGTACCAGCTCGACGCCTCGGGGCGGGGATTCAGCTTCCAGAAGGACGAGCCGCTCGACATGCGCTTCGACCCCGCTCGCGGCCGCACGGCGGCGAACCTGCTGGCGGACGCAACGGAGGCCGAGTTGGCCCGCATCCTCTTCGAGTACGGCGAGGAGCGCCACGCGCGACGCATCGCGAAACGAATCGTTGAGCGGCGGCGGCGCTCCCCGTTGACGATGACGGCGGACTTGGTCGAGGCGGTCAAGGCCGGAGTGCCCCGCGCGGCCTGGTCGCGCCGCACGCATGTCGCCACCCGCACCTTCCAGGCGCTCCGCATGGCTGTGAACGAGGAGCCCGAGGCGCTCCTCCAGGCGCTGGACGAGGCGCCGGCCTTGCTCGAGCAGGGCGGCAGGCTGGGCGTCATCTCGTTCCACTCTGGCGAGGACCGCGCGGTCAAGCGCGCCTTCCGGGCGCTCGAAAGAGCGGGCTTCATCGAGCTCGAGCCTTCGCCGGTTACCGCGTCGGACGACGAGATCAGCGGCAACCCGCGGGCCCGGAGCGCCAAGCTCCGCGTGCTCGAGCGGCTGGAGGCGGCGGCATGAAGATGGGTGGTGCCCACGCGATGCCGATCCAGATGTCGCTGGGTCTCAGGGGAGCGTCTACGGCCGACCAGCAGGTGGCGCACTTCCACCGCGACACCGACCGCCGACGTCTGCGCGCCATGCTGGCAGGGGTCGCGGCCGCCGGCGTCGTCGTGGCGCTGGTGCTGGGGCTGGTCGGGCTTCGCATGCAGCAGGTGCGCCTGTCCTACCGGCTCGACACCCTGCGCACGGCCAAGGCCGGCGCCGAGGAGTTGAACCGCCGGCTGCGCGTCGAGAAGGCGAGCCTCCAATCGCTGGCGCGCATCGAGCTCGAGGCGCGCTCACGGCTCGGCATGGTCGCTCCCACCCGGCAGCAGATCCAATTGGCGCGCGAGTTCGCGGCCGCCGGCACGACATCGACGGCGCTCGCAGAGCGTACCGCGGTGGCCGCTGCGCCTTTGCGCGAGAGGGTCCGCTAGCATGAAGCGAGGCGAGGCCGCTCCGCCCCCATGACGGCCCCCCGGAACCCGGGTCTAAGGAGCCGCACACTGATCCTGGCAGCGTGCGTCGCCTGCGCCTTCCTCGGGATCCTCGGCCGGCTGACGTACCTCCAGGTTTTCAAGCACGACGAATACTCCCGGCTGGCCGAGAGCCAGCACGCCAAGACGGTCGCGCTCCGGCCCAAGCGCGGGCCGATCGTCGACCGCGGGGGCCAGGTACTGGCGGAGTCGTCCAACGCCGAGTCGCTCTTCGCGCTGCCCCACCGCATCGACGACGCTCAGCGCCTTGCAGGCGAGCTCTCGCCGATCCTGGGCGAGCCCGCGGTCGACATCGCCCGCCGCCTCGATCCGGCCAAGCGCTTCGTCTGGGTCAAGCGCAAGTTGTCTCCGCCCGTGGCGCAGGCCGTGCGCGACCTGAACGAGCCGGGGCTGGGATTCCTCCAGGAGAGCCTGCGCCTGTACCCGAGCCGCGAGCTGGGCGCCCACGTCATCGGCTTCGAGGGGCTCGACGGCAAGGGCCTGGGCGGTGTCGAGCAGGCATGGGACGTCCACCTGGCAGGGGCCGAAGGCCGGGCGCTCGTCGAGCGCGATGGCCTCGGCCGTGACGTCACGGGCGCCCCCGTCGTCCTCAAGGCGTCCGTGCCGGGGCAGGGCATCGCACTCACTATCGACGCCACGCTCCAGTACCTGGCCGAGAAGGAGGTCGAGGCCGCCTGGCGCCGCACGCGCTCCAAGGTGGCGATGGCCGTCATGATGGATCCGCGCACGGGCGAGATCCTGGCCCTTGCGATCCGGCCCACGTTCAATCCGAACGCGTTCGGCGCGGCGACGGACGAGCAGCGGCGCAACCGCGCCCTCACCGACCCCTTCGAGCCGGGCTCGACCTTCAAGGTCATCATGGCCGCGGCCGCGCTCGAGGAAGGCGTCGTGCGCCCGACCGACCGCTTCTACGGCGAGAACGGCAAGATCAAGGTCGCCAGCGCGGTCATCTCCGACTGGAAGCCATTCGGCTGGCTCACCTTCGCCGAGGTCCTGCAGAACTCCTCCAACGTGGGCTCGATCAAGGCGGGGATGCAGCTCGGCAAGGAGCGCTACTACAAGTACATCACGGGCTTCGGCTTCGGTCAGCCCGCGGGCCTCGGGCTGCCGGGCGAGAGCCGCGGCCAGCTGCGCCCGCCCCCGCAGTGGTCGGCGCTGTCGCTGGCGACGATGTCCATCGGCCAGGAGATCTCGGTGACGGCGGTGCAGATGGTCGCGGCCTTCGCCGCCATCGCTAACGGCGGACGCCTCATGCAGCCGCAGATCGTGCGCGCGGTGCTCGACGGCCAGGGGCGCGAGGTGCGAGGCTTCGAGCCGAAGGCCGTCCGCCAGGTGATCTCGCCCGAGACCGCCCGCGAGCTCACGACCATCCTGACGGCCGTCGTGCGCGAGGGCACGGGGCACAACGCCGCGATCCAGGGCTACGAGGTCGCCGGCAAGACCGGCACGGCGCAGAAGATGGACCCGGCGACGCGCCGCTACTCCCACGCGCCGGGCGTGCTGTCCTTCGTGGGCTTCGCCCCGGCCGACGACCCGCGGCTGGCCATGATCGTGATGCTCGACGAGCCCAAGAACGAGAAGTGGGGCAGCGAGGCGGCGGCGCCAATCTTCGCCGCCATCGGTCTCCAGGCGCTGCGCCACATGAACGTCCCGCCGCGGGGGACCAGCCCTGTGCCGATCATGCGCGGCCATGTAGCGGGCGACGCCGACACGACGGCCGCGGCGGCGCCCCTCAGGCTCGCGAGCCTCGACGACGCCTCGGGCGCCGCGCGTGTCATGCCCGCGCTAGAGGGCCGCTCGCTTCGCGGCGCTATGGTCGCGCTGGCCCCATACGATGTGGCGCTCGAGGTCGAGGGTCGCGGCGTCGTCGTCGCCCAATCCCCTGCGCCGGGGACGCCGATGACGGCCGGCATGACGTGCCGCCTGACATTGACCGGACCAGCGGGGACCGGGCCGGCGGGGACCGGGCCGGCGGGGACCGGGCCGGCGGGGCCGCCGGCCGCGAGTCGATGACCGGAGACCCCGTGCCCACCGCGACCCTGCTCGAGGCCTTGGCTGACAAGACGGTGCTGGGACCGATCCCCGCCACCGTCCTCGGTGTCGCGTACGATTCGCGCACGGTGAAGCCCGGCGATCTCTTCGTCGCCGTCCCTGGCCTCAGGCAGGACGGCCGACGCTATGTCGAGGACGCGCTCGGGCGCGGCGCGGCCGCCGTGGTCCTCGAAGGGCCGGACCTGCTCGAGGGCAGGGCGACCGGTCGCGTGCTGGTGCCGTCTTCTCGCGAGGCCCTCGCACGGCTGGCCGACGCCTACTTCGGCCATCCCTCGGGCAAGCTGACGGTGATCGGCATCACGGGCACCAACGGCAAGACAACCACGTCCTATCTCGTCGATGCGCTCCTGACCGCCCGCGGGCAGCGGACCGGGCTCATCGGGACCGTCCAGTATCGGGTCGGGGCGGAGGTCATTCCGGCGGGCCAGACGACGCCGGAGGCCGTCGAGCTTCAGTCGCTGCTGCGCCGAATGGTCGACGCGGGAGTCACGGCCGTCGCCATGGAGGTCTCCTCCCATGCGCTCGCGCTCTCGCGCGTGGACGGTATCGACTTCGACGTCGCGGTCTTCACCAACCTGACGCAGGACCACCTCGACTTCCACTCGACCATGGACGCGTACCGGGAAGCCAAGCGGCGCCTCTTCGCCCTGCTGGCCGCCGGGCTCAAGTCCGGACGCACCGCCGTGGTGAACGCCGACGACCCCTCGGGGGTCAGCATGGTCGCCGGCCTCCCGCTCCCGACGATCACCTACGGGATACGCGGGCGTGCCGACGTGCGCCCGGCGCGCTGGACCTCCGGCGCCGAGGGCATCCGCATGAGCGTGCGGACGCCGGCCGGCCACCTGGATATCGCCTCGCCGCTCGTGGGCGAGCACAACGTGATGAACCTGCTCTCGGCGGCCGGCGTCGGCGTGGCTCTCGGCATCGCGCCGGCCGTCATAGGCTACGCGTTGGGCTCCGTCGGGTCCGTCCCGGGCCGCTTCGAGCGCGTCGAGGCAGGACAGCCCTTCCTCGTCATCGTGGACTACGCCCACACGCCCGATGCCCTCGAGAGGACGCTCGAGACGGCCCAGAAGCTCCGCGGCCCCGGCGGCCGGCTCGCGGTGGTCTTTGGCTGTGGCGGCGATCGCGACCGCGGCAAGCGCCCGCTCATGGGCGCCATCGCCTCGCGCCTCGCCGACCGCGTCTGGATCACCTCCGACAACCCGCGGAGCGAGCGGCCCGAGGCGATCATCGCCGACATCGTCGCGGGCATCCCTGCCAAGAGCTCCGCCAAAGGCTCCGGCGGTCCGGCGCTCGACCGGCATGAGACAATTCCGGACAGGAAGGCCGCCATCCAGAGCGCGCTTGCCTGGGCCTGTGCCGGCGACGTCGTCGTCATCGCCGGCAAGGGCCACGAGACCTATCAGGTTGTCGGTTCCGACGTGCTCCCCTTCGACGACCGCACCCACGCCCGGGCCGCTCTCGCGGGGAGAGCGACATAGGACCGCGCATGCCGGCATTCACCATCGAAGACATCGTCCGCGGCACCCGCGGCGCCCTCCTCGGAGGCGACCTCGGCATCGCCGTGGCCGGCATCTCCCTCGACAGCCGGAGCCTGGGTGTCGGTGAGGTGTTCTTCGCCGTCCGCGGCGAGCGCCAGGACGGCCACGCCTTCCTGCGCGACGCCGTCGGGCGTGGCGCCGCCTGCCTCGTGATCCACTCCGTGCCCGACGATCTGCCGCCGGGCGTGCCCGTCGTGCTGGTGGACGAGACGACGAAGGCCCTCGGGCGGCTGGGCGCATGGCACCGCCAGCGGTTCACGATTCCGGTCGCGGCGGTGACGGGCTCGAACGGCAAGACCACGACCAAGGAGATGATGGCGGCGGTGCTGGCCTCGCTTGGGCCCGTGCTCAAGCCCGAGTCGAGCTTCAACAACCAGTGGGGGCTGCCGCTCACGCTCGTCAAGCTCACTGCCGAGCACCGCGCGGCCGCGCTCGAGCTCGGCACGAACCGGCCGGGCGAGATCGCCGCGCTCGCCGAGATCGCGCGGCCCACCATCGCGGCCGTCACCACGGTGTCGTCCGCGCACACCGAGTTCCTCGGATCCCTCGACGACGTGCAGCGGGAGAAGAGCGCCCTGGTCCGGGCCATTCCCGCCGACGGCGCCGTTGTGCTGAACGCCGACGATCCCCGCGTCCTTGCCATGGCCGCTTTGAGCGCGGCGCGGGTCTGGACCTTCAGCGCGCGGGACGCGGCGGACATCCGCGCGGCGGGGGAGATCAGCGAGACCGCGGACGGCGTCGGCTTCACCCTCGAGACGTCCGAGGGGCGTGGGGCCGTGCGGCTGCGCTTGGCCGGACGGCACAACGTCACGAACGCGCTCGCAGCGGCCGGCGTGGGCGCCGCGCTTGGCCTGCCGCTCGAGCGGATCGCCCAGGGCCTCGAGGCGGCGCGCCCGGCCAAGGGGCGCTGCGTGTGGCGGCGCTGCGGAGCGCTGCGCATCCTCGACGATACCTACAACGCCAACCCGGTGTCGGTCCGCGCTGCGCTCGACACGCTCGGGGCGTCTGCCGGGGGTGTGCGCCGGGTGGTGGTGCTGGGCGACATGCTCGAGCTCGGTCCCATCGCGGAGGCGGAGCACAGGGCGATGGGGCGCGCCGTCGCCGCTTCCGGAGCGGCGGAGTTCGTCGGGCTGGGCCGCGCCGCCAGGCTGGCCGTCGAGGCGGCGCGTGAGGCGGGGCTGGCCGAGAGCCACCACGCCGAGACCTTCGAGGACACCGTGGCGCATCTCCTCAAGCGCCTGGCCTTAGGCGACGCCGTGCTGGTCAAGGGCTCGCGCGGCATGCGCATGGAACGCGTCGTGGATGCGCTCATCGCCCGCTTCGGGGGGGAGGATGGCTGATGCTCTACGACCTCCTCGTGCCGCTGGCCAGGGACAGCATCGTCTTCAACGTCTTCCGGTACATCACGTTCCGGGCCGCGATGGCGACGGTGACGGCGATCGTGATCTCCTTCGTGCTGGGCCCCTGGCTGATCGGGCGGCTGCGGGCGCTGCAGGACGGCGGCGAGACGATCCGCGAGGACACGCCGGAGCGTCACCGCGAGAAGGCCGGGACACCCTCGATGGGCGGCTTCATCATCCTGGCGGCGCTGCTCATCTCGACGCTCCTGTGGACCAATCTTCACAACCGCTACGTCTGGGTGCTGATCCTGGCGACATCGGGCTTCGCCCTCATCGGCTTCCTCGACGACTGGAGAAAGCTCCGCACCAGGAAGGGCATCTCGGCCAAGGAGAAGTTCGGCGCGCAGATCGCGCTGGCCGGGTCGCTCATGGCGTGGCTCTATCTGTGGCCGCCCGACGGCTTTTCCACGGCGCTCTCCATCCCCTTCTTCAAGGGGTGGTTGGTGACCCTCGGCTGGCTCTGGGTGCCCTTCGCGCTGTTGGTGATCGTGGGCGCCTCGAACGCGGTCAACCTGACGGACGGCCTCGACGGCCTGGCGATCGGGCCCATCGTGATGGCGGGCGGCGCCTTCGCGATCATCGCGTATCTCTCCGGCAACTTCAGACTGGCGGAATACCTGCGGATCCTGAACGTCAAGGGCACCGGCGAGCTGACCATCTTCTGCGCGGCGCTGGTGGGCGCGGCCGTGGGCTTCCTCTGGTTCAACAGCTACCCGGCCCAGGTCTTCATGGGAGACGTGGGCTCGCTGGCGCTGGGCGGGGCGATCGGGACGCTTGCCGTGCTGACGAAGTCGGAGCTCCTGCTGCCGCTCATCGGCGGGATCTACGTGGTCGAGGCCGTGTCCGTCATCATCCAGGTCGGCTACTTCAAGGCGACGGGCAAGCGCTTCTTCCGCATGGCGCCGCTGCACCACCACTACGAGATGCAGGGGTGGCCGGAGCCCAAGATCATCGTCCGTTTCTGGATCGTGTCCTTCATGCTGGCGCTCCTGGCGCTCACGACCCTCAAGCTGAGATAGGCGCGTGAACACGATGACAGGCGAGCGGGTGGAGGAAGATCCCATGGCGGGGGAGCGGGGCGCGGCGTACCGGCAGTGGCTCGCCGAGCGCACGACCGCCGTGCTGGGCGTCGCGCGGAGCGGCGTCGCCGCCGCGCGCCTGATCCGACGCCTGGGCGGCCGCGTGCTCGCCTCGGACTCGGGAGCCCGCGAATCGCTCTCCGCCGAAGCGCGCGACCTCGAGCATCTGGGGTGCGCTCTCTGGACCGGCGGGCACCCGGACGCGGCCTTCGCGGGCGCCGACCTCGTGGTCGTGAGCCCCGGCGTGCCGCTCGAGCTGCCGGCGCTCGAGGCCGCGCGGGCCCGCGGCGTGCCGGTCATTGGGGAGCTCGAGCTCGGATGGCGCGTCATGGAGGCGGACCTCATCGCCATCACGGGCACCAACGGCAAGACGACCACGACGGTGCTGACGGGCGAGCTCGTCGGCGGCACCGTGCGGCCGCTCCTGGTCGGCGGCAACATCGGCACGCCGCTCTGCGCCCACGCCCTCGACTTCCCGGCGGACGGCCTCGTCGTGGCGGAGGCGTCGTCCTTCCAGCTCGATACGACCGAGCTGCTGCGGCCGCGCGTGGCGGCGGTGCTCAACGTCACGCCCGACCACCTGGACCGCCACAAGACCTTCGGGCGCTACCTCGAGGCCAAGTCGAGGATCTTCGCCAACCAGACGCCCGCCGACTGCGCGGTGCTGAACGCCGACGATCCGGTCGCGGCGTCGCTCGCCCCCCGTACCCGCGCGCGCGTCCTCTGGTTCAGCCGGCTCACGCCGCTCGACCACGGCGTCTTCGTCCGCGACGGGTGGATCGTCGCCAAGCTCAACGGCCGCGTCGAGGAGATCTGCCCGCTCGACGAGATTCTGCTGCGCGGCCAGCACAACGTCGAGAACGTGCTGGCGGCCGCCGCGTGCGCCCTGTGGACCGGGCTCTCTCCCGAGTCCATCCGCCGCGGCATCGGCGCGTTCCGGGGCGTCGCCCACCGCATCGAGCGCGTCCTCGACGAGCGCGGTGTCACGTACTACAACGACTCGAAGGGCACCAACGTCGCCTCGACCATCAAGGCGCTCGAGAGCTTTACGGAGCCCGTCATCCTGATCGCGGGCGGCAAGGGCAAGGGGCAGGACTTCGGCCCGCTCGGGCAAGCCGCCCGCGGCCGCGTGCGCCAGGCCGTGCTGATCGGGGCGGACCGCGCCCAGATCCGCGCCGTCCTTGAGGCCGCGGGTGTCCCGTGCGTGGACGCGGGCTCGATGCAGGAGGCGGTGGCGGCGGCGCGTTCCCTGGGCGGCGTCGGGGACGTCGTCCTGCTCTCGCCGGCCTGCGCCTCCTTCGACATGTTCAACAGCTACGAGCACCGCGGCGAAGTCTTCAAGACCGTCGTCCACGAGCTTGCCAATGCCTAGGAAGCTCACGCCCGACCTGTGGCTCTTCGCCCTCGTGCTGGCCCTGGTGTCGCTCGGGGTCGTGATGGTCTACTCGGCCAGCGCCATCATGGCCGCCGACCGCTTCCACGACCCGCTGTACTTCCTCAAGAAGCAGCTCTTCTGGGCCGTGCTCGGCGTCTGCGCGCTCTGGGCCGGCATGCTCTTCGACTACCGCCGGCTGGAGCGCTTCGTGGTGCCGCTGCTGGCGGTGTCCTTCGTGCTGCTGGTGCTGGTGCTCGTGCCGCCCTTCGGCCAGGAGATCAACGGCACGCGGCGGTGGTTCCGCGCCGGTCCCGTGTCCTTCCAGCCGGTGGAGCTGGCGAAGTTCTCGCTGCTGCTCTACCTCGCGGCCTTTCTGACGCGCCGCCAGGAGATGCTCGAGACCTTCAGCCAGGGCCTGCTGCCGCTCCTTCTCGTGGCGGGCGGCATGGCGGGGCTGACCATGCTCCAGCCCGACATGGGCAACGCCATGGTGCTCGTGACCCTGACGCTGGCCCTGGCCTATCTGGGCGGCGCGCGCGTCTATCACATGGGCCTGATCGCGGCCGCGGCGCTGCCGATGATCGCAGCAGCTATTGCAATGAAGCCCTACCGCCTGCGGCGCATGGTCGCCTTCATGAACCCGTGGAACGACCCGCAGGGCTCGGGCTTCCAGATCATCCAGTCCTTCCTCGCCCTGGCCTCGGGCGGGTGGCTCGGGCGCGGGCTGGGCGAGTCCAAGCAGAAGCTCTTCTACCTGCCGGAGGCCCACACCGATTTCATCTTCGCCATCGTCGGCGAGGAGCTGGGGTTAGCAGGCGCCGTGGTCGTGGTGGCGCTCTTCGTGCTCCTCGTGTGGCGGGGCCTGCGGATCGGGCTGCGCGCGCCGGACGCCTTCGGCAGCTACCTGGCGCTCGGACTAACCATCATGCTCGCGACCCAGACCCTCGTGAACCTCGGCGTGGTGACGGGGGCCCTGCCGACCAAGGGGCTGCCGCTGCCCTTCATCTCTTCCGGAGGCTCGGCGCTCCTCATGGCGCTCTTCTCGACGGGTGTCTTGCTGAACATCTCGCAGCACGCGGGGACCGTGTAGCCATGTTCAAGAAGTACCAGCAGATCCACTTCGTGGGCATCGGGGGCATCGGCATGAGCGGCATCGCCGAGGTGCTGCTGACCCTGGGCTACCGCGTGACGGGCTCCGACCAGAAGCGGGGCGAGGCCGTGGAAAGGCTCGAGCGCCTGGGCGCCAAGATCTTCGCCGGCCACGAGCCCAGCCACGTCGAGGGCGCGCACGTCGTCGTCTACTCCTCCGCCGTCGCGCGCGCCAACGTCGAGGTGCAGGTGGCGCGCCAGCGCGGCGTGCCCGTCATCGCGCGCGCCGAGATGCTGGCCGAGCTGATGCGGCTCAAGTACGGGATCGCCATCGCCGGCACCCACGGCAAGACCACGACCACCTCCATGGTGGCGGCGGTGCTGGGGGCGGCGGGGCTCGATCCGACCGTGGTGGTGGGCGGGCGCGTCCTCGGCCTCGGGGCCAACGCCCGGCTCGGGCAGGGCGAGTTCCTCGTGGCCGAGGCGGACGAGTCGGACGGCTCCTTCCTCAAGCTCACGCCGACCATCGCGGTCGTGACGACGGTCGACGCCGAGCACCTCGACTACTACGCCGACCTCGACGCGGTCCGCGCCGCCTTCCTCACCTTCGTGAACAAGGTGCCGTTCTACGGCTCGGCCGTGCTCTGCCTCGACCAGCCCAACATCCAGCAGATGATCCCGCTGATCGAGAAGCGGGTCGTGACGTACGGGCTCGAGTCCGGCGCCGATATCACGGCGCGCAGGCTGTCCTTCTCCGGTATGCAGTCGCGGTTCGAGATCCTGCACCGGGGCAAGACGCTGGGCGCGGCGACCATCCAAGTGCCGGGCCGGCACAACGTGCTCAACGCGCTCGCCGCCGTCGGCGTGGGCCTCGACCTCGAGGTGCCCTTCGAGCGCATCCAGCAGGCGCTGTCCGGATTCGCGGGCGTCCAGCGCCGCTTCCAGATCCGAGGCGAGGCGGCGGGCGTCCTCGTCGTGGACGACTACGGGCATCACCCCGCCGAGATCCGCGCCACCCTGGCCGCCGCCAAGGCCGGGTTCGACCGGCGCGTGCTCACGGTGTTCCAGCCTCACCGGTACACCCGGACCCAGCACCTGCGGCAGGAGTTCTTCACGGCCTTCTACCAGTCGGACGTGCTGATCGTCATGGACATCTATGCCGCCGGCGAGGCGCCGATCCCGGGCGTGCACGCGACGGACCTCGCGGACGGCATCGCGGCCCACGGTCACCGGGAAGTCCTCTACATGGACGGCGACCGGGCCGGCATCCTCAACTACCTGTGCGAATCCACCCGTCCCGGCGATCTCGTGCTGACCTTGGGCGCCGGGGACGTCGGCCAGCTGGGCGCGGAGCTTCTCACGCGCCTCAACGATCCGCGCGACCAGTCGAACAGGAGGTAGCCCATGCTCGGAGAGATACGGGGCGAGGTTCGGTTCAAAGAACCCCTCAGCTTCCATACCTCCCTTCGGATCGGAGGGCCGGCGGACATCTTCGTCGTCCCACAGGACGTCGAGGACATCCGTCTCGCGCTGGGCTTCGCGGAGCGCGATCGCCTGCCGGTGGAGATCATCGGCGGCGGCAACAACCTCCTGGTGCGCGACCGCGGCATCCGCGGTGTCGTCGTCAAGATCGAAGGCTGCCTGGGCCGCGCCGAGTTCCACGGCGAGGAGGCCGTCGCGGGCGCGGGCGTGGGGCTCTCGGCGCTGATCCGAGAGGCGGCGGCGCTCAACCTGGGCGGCATCGAGTGCCTCGTCGGCATCCCCGCGACGATCGGCGGCGCCGTGGCCATGAACGCCGGCACGGCCGACGGCTGGATCGGCGACTTCATCTCGGCCGTCTACTTCCTCCACCCGGACGGGACGCTCGGCGAGTTCAAGCCCGGCAACGGCTCCTTCGGCTACCGCGACTTCGCAGCGCCCGCGGGCGCGGTCGTGGTGGGCGCGCGGCTCCAGATGCACCGGCGGCCGCAGGCCGAGATCCAGAAGGAGATGAAGCAGCGCCTGAAGGTCAAGAAGGCGACCCAGCCGCTCGCGCTCGCGTCGGCAGGCTGCGTGTGGAAGAACCCTCACGGCGAGGTCGCCGGGCGCCTCATCGAAAAGGTGGGCCTGAAGGGCAAGCGGCTCAACGGCGCCGAGATCTCGGCCAAGCACGCCAACTTCATTGTCAACCGCGGCGGGGCGACGGCGGCCGACATCACGGCGCTCATGGACATGGCGCGCGAGCGCGTCCAGGCGCAGTTCGGCATCGCGCTCGAGCCCGAGATCCGGGTCATGGGAGAAGGATGAGCGGTCGCACCGGAGTCCTCTCGCCGCGCGGGGCCGCCCACGGCGGCCTTGCGGACCTGGCCGAGCCGACGGTGGCCATGGCCGACCAGCGGCTCGACCGCCGCCGGCGGCGCCGGCACATGCTTCGGCTGGCCCGCCGGGGCGGTGCCTGGCTCTGCGTGGGGCTGCTCGTGGTCGCGCTGGGCGGCGCGCTCGCTTCCGGCGGCCGGTGGCTCCTCATGGCGCCGCGCTTCGCCGTCGAGCGCGTCGAGGTCGCGGGGCAGAGTCAGCTCTCGGTGGATCAGGTGGTCGCAGCCTCCGGGCTCTCGCCCGGGCAGAACCTCTTCCGGCTCGACGCGCGGCGGGCGGTGGCGGGCGTCGAGGCGCTGCCGATGGTGCGCCGCGCCGAGCTGGTCCGCGCCTTCCCGAACCGCGTCACGCTGCTGGTGGAAGAGCGCCAGCCCTTCGTCCTCGTCCATGCCGGGGGTCTCCACTGGCCCGCGGGAGGGTTCTACTGGCCCGCGGGAGGATTCTACTGGGTGGACGAGCAGGGCGTGCCGCTCGGTCCGGAGACGCGGGCCGTCGCCCTCGACGCGCCCTTGGTGTCGGCCGCGGGCGCCGACGATGTCGCGGCCGCTGGTCGCACGTCGTCCGAGCGCGTGGCCGCGGGCGTGGCCCTGATACGCACGCTGATGCGCGCGCAGAGCCCGCTGCTGAGGGAGATCTCCGAAGTGGACGTGAGCCGCCCCGAGGGGCCGGTGCTCTACATGCTGGACGGCGTCGAGGTGCGGCTCGGCCGAGAAGATTGGGACGACCGCTTGGGGCGGCTCGGTGGCGTGCTGGCGCAGCTCCGCGCCTCGGGCCAAAGGGCGACGTCGATCGACCTGCGATTCCGCGACCAGGTCGTGCTGAGAACCGCGGCGAGGTAGGGGGCGCCATGGGCAGATCGCGAGGACGGCAGCTCATCACAGGGCTCGACGTGGGGACGACCAAGATCTGCTGCGTCATCGCGGAGTGGTCGTCCATCGGCACGCTCGACATTGTGGGCGTCGGTACCAGCCCCTCGCGGGGCCTTCGCAAGGGCGTCGTGGTCAACATCGACTCGACGGTCGAGAGCATCAAGCAGGCCGTCGGCGACGCCGAGGAGATGGCGGGTGTCGAGATCTCGAGCGTGATCGCGGGCGTGGCCGGGGGGCACATCCGCGGAGCCAACAGCCGGGGCGTGGTCGCCGTCTCGGGCAAGCACCGCGAGGTCAGCGCCGCCGACGTCGAGCGGGCGCTGGACGCCGCGCGCGCCATCAACCTGCCGCAGGACCGCGAGATCATCCACGCGCTGCCCCAGACCTATGTCGTGGACGACCAGGACGGGGTCAAAGAGCCGCTCGGCATGTCCGGGGTGCGGCTCGAGGTCGAGGTGCACCTGGTGACGGGCGCCACGACCTCCGTGCGGAATGTTGTCCGCAGCGTCAACCGCGCGGGGCTCCAGGTGCAGGACATCGTGCTCGAGCCGCTGGCGTCGGCCGAGGCTGTCCTCTCCGACGAGGAGAAGGAGCTCGGGATCCTGCTGATAGACCTGGGCGGTGGCACGACGGACGTCGCGCTCTTCCGCGACGGCGCCGTCTGGTACACGGGCATCCTGCCGCTGGGCGGCGACCACATCTCGAACGACGTCGCCGTGGGGCTCCGCACGCCGACGGCCGAGGCCGAGGAGCTCAAGAAGCGTCTCGGCTGCGCGCTGACTGCCCTTGTACGCGAAGACGAAGTCATCTCCGTGCCCTCGGTGGGCGGGCGCAAGGCGCGCGAGCTGTCGCGGCAGATCCTCTCCGAGATCATCCAGCCGCGCGCCGAGGAGATCTTCACCCTCGTCGCCCGCGAGCTCGCCAAGGCCGGGCTCGAGGACGCCGCCGCGGCGGGCGTCGTCGTCACGGGCGGCACCTCGATCATGCAGGGCGTGCCGGAGCTGGCCGAACAGGTCTTCGACCTGCCGGTGCGCCGCGGGCTGCCCGTGGGCATCGGCGGGCTGTCGGACGTGGTCCAGAGCCCGATCTATGCCACGGGCGTGGGCCTGGCGCTCTACGGCGCGCGCGGGCGGCGCAGCGGCGCCTCCGTGGATGACGCCGTCGGCTCCTCCGGGCTTGGGACGATGCGCAGGCTCAGGGACTGGTTTAGCGAGCTCTTCTAGCAATGGGCCCAGGCCCGCGGGGCAGGGGGAGCTCTTCCTCCAGCTGCCGCCGGGCCAGCCGCGATACTCACGCAGGGTGGTCAAGGAGGAGCCGATGGTAGAGCCACGGGGGGGGCGGCCGGTGTTCGAGCTCGAGGAAACGAAGGACAACGCCAAGATCAAGGTCATCGGTCTCGGCGGCGGCGGGTCCAACGCGATCAACCGGATGATGGAGGCCCGCTTCGCCGGCGTCGAGTTCATCGTGGCCAACACGGACCTACAGGCCCTGCGCGCGTCGCCCGCTCCCGTGAAGCTGCAGCTGGGCGCGCGCCTGACCATGGGCCTGGGCGCCGGCGCCGATCCCGAGGTGGGCAAGAACGCGGCCCTCGAGGACCGTGAGCAGATCAAGAAGCTCCTGGACGGCGCGGACATGGTTTTCGTCACCGCCGGGCTCGGCGGCGGCACAGGCACGGGCTCGGCGCCCATCGTGGCCGCGACCGCCAAGGAGATGGGCATCCTGACCGTGGCGGTCGTGACCAAGCCCTTCGCCTTCGAGGGCAGGCGCCGCTCCCAGCAGGCGGAGGCCGGGCTCGCCGAGCTGCGGGGCGTCGTCGACACGCTGATCACCATCCCCAACCAGCGCTTGCTCGCGGTGGTCGACCGCGGCACGCCGCTGATCGAGGCGTTCAAGGTCGCCGATACCGTGCTGCTCCAGGCGGTGCAGGGCATCTCGGACCTGATCCTCGTGCCCGGGCTCATCAACCTCGACTTCGCGGACGTGCGGACCATCATGGCCGGGATGGGCATGGCGCTCATGGGCGCCGGCGTCGGCAAGGGTGAGCACCGCGCGCTCGACGCGGCGCAAAAGGCCATCGCGAGTCCGCTGCTCGACGAGACCTCCATCGACGGCGCCCGCGGCATCCTGATCAACTTCACCGGCGGCTCGGACATGTCCCTGCACGAGGTCGAAGAGGCCGCGCGCATCGTCCAGGAGGCCGCGCACGAGGAGGCCCACATCATCTTCGGCGCGGTCATCGACCCGAGCCTTCAGGACGAAGTGCGCATCACGGTCATCGCCACGGGCTTCAGCGAGCGCAAGGAGGCCAACCAGCCTTCGGGCAAGGTCGTGGACATGCAGCGCGCGCCCCGTCCCGGCGCTCCCCCCAGCAAGGACTGGCGCCGCCGCGTGCCGGCCGACATCCGCGCCGAGGCCGTGGGCCAGACGGAAGAGGACCTCGACGTGCCCGCGTTCCTGAGGAGGCAAGCGGACTAGCGAGCATGCTCAAGCAGTTCAAAGAGTTCATCGCGCGCGGCAATGTCGCCGAGCTGGCGGTGGGCGTCATCATCGGCGCGGCTTTCGGCAAGATCGTGTCCTCCTTCGTTGGCGACGTCCTCATGCCGCCGATCGGCCTTCTCCTGGGCAAGGCGGAATTCGCCAACCTCTTCATCAACCTCTCGGGACAGCACTACGTGACCGTGGCCGCGGCCAAGGCGGCGGGCGCGCCGACGCTCAACTACGGGGCGTTTCTCCAGGCTATCGTGGACTTCGTGATCGTGGCCTTCGCCGTCTTCTTGCTGATCAAGCAGGTCAACCGGCTCTTCCCCCCGGCCGCGCCGGCTCACACCACGCGCCCGTGCCCGCTCTGCCTCTCGAACATCCCGCAGAAGGCCACGCGCTGCGCCCACTGCACTTCGGAGGTCAAACCGGCGTAGGCAGGCTCTCGACGTACGCGAGGTAGGGGTCGAGGCGGAACTTCCTCCCCCGTCCCACGCCGGGTCGGCGGTTCTTGACCCACAGAGAGTCTCCGGCTAAGGTCGGCCCACTCGTCCCACGAAGGAAACCGGCCCGACTCCCCCAATCGGAGGCCTCCCCGGCATGACGTGTCCCCGGTGCCAGCAGGACAACCCGATCCACGCCAGGTTCTGCCTGGGCTGCGGAGCCCACCTCGCGCTCGCCTGCGGCTCCTGTGGCGCAGAATTACCAGGGGGCGCCCGCTTCTGCCTCCAGTGCGGCCAAGCCGTAGCCGCCGGCACCGCGGCCCCGGTTCGTTCGCCCGCCCCGGAGACGTACACCCCCAAGCACCTGGCCGAGAAGATCCTCACCTCCAAGGCCGCCCTCGAGGGTGAGCGCAAGCAGGTGACGGTCCTCTTCGCCGACCTCAAGGGCTCGATGGAACTGCTCGCCGACCGCGATCCCGAAGAGGCGCGCAAGCTCCTCGACCCGGTGCTCGAACGCATGATGGACGCGGTCCACCGCTACGAGGGCACCGTCAATCAGGTCATGGGCGACGGCATCATGGCCCTCTTCGGCGCGCCCCTCGCCCACGAGGATCACGCCGTGCGGGCGTGCTATGCGGCGCTCCGGATGCAGGAGTCGGTCACGCAGTACGCGGAGGGTGTCTTCCGCTCGCACGGCGTGCCCCTCCAGATCCGCGTGGGGCTCAACTCCGGCGAGGTGGTCGTCCGCGCCATCGGGTCCGATCTGCACATGGATTACACCGCGGTCGGTCAGACGACGCACCTGGCCGCCCGCATGGAGCAGATGGCGACGCCCGGCACGATCCTGCTCGCCCCCGCGACGCTCCAGCTCGCCGAAGGCTACGTACAGGTCGCGGCCCGGGGGCCGGTCGCAGTCAAGGGCATGGCGGACCCCGTGGAAGTCTACGCGCTCACCGGGGCGAGCGCGCAGCGGACCCGGCTCCACGCGGCCGCCGCGCGGGGACTGACGCGATTCGTCGGCCGAGACGCCGAGATCGAGCAGATCCGCCGGGCGCTCGCCCTCGCGCACGATGGCCACGGCCAGCTCGTCGCCGTCGTGGGGGAACCCGGCGTGGGGAAGTCTCGCCTCGTGTACGAGTTCACCCACTCCCACCGTACCCAGGACTGGCTCATCCTGGAAGCCGGCTCCGTGTCCTACGGCAAGGCGACCAGCTACCTGCCCGTCATCGATCTCCTCAAGGCCTACTTCAAGATTCACGATCGCGAAACCCATCGCGAGATCCGAGAGAAGGTGACGGGCAAGCTCCTCACGCTGGATCGCACACTCGAGCCGATCCTGCCCGCGTTGCTGGCCCTCCTCGATGTGCCCGTCGAGGACGCCCAATGGCAGGCGCTCGATCCGCCGCAACAGCGGCAGCGCACTCTCGACGCCGTCAAGCACCTCCTGCTCCGGGAGAGCCAGGGCCAACCCGTCCTCGTGGTCTTCGAGGACCTGCACTGGATCGATGCCGAGACGCAGGCCGTGCTCGACGGTCTGGTGGAGAGTTTTCCCACGGCCAGGGTCCTGCTGCTGGTCAACTACCGGCCCGAGTACCAGCATGGCTGGGTGAGCAAGACCTACTACAGCCAGCTACGGCTCGACGCGCTCCCGCCCGAGAGTGCGGGCGAGCTCCTGAGCGTCCTCCTGGGCGACGACCCGGCGTTGGAGCCCCTCAAGCGGCTGCTGGTCAGGCGCGGCAACCCCTTCTTCATCGAGGAGAGCATCCGGACGCTGGTGGAGACGGGTGCGCTCACCCGGGAGCGCGGGGCGTATCGTCTGACGCGGGCGATCCAGGCGATCGAGGTCCCGGCGACCGTGCAGGTGATCCTGGCGGCCCGGATCGACCGGCTCCCGCCGGACGACAAGCAGCTGCTCCAGACGGCCTCGGTCATCGGCAAGGACGTGCCCTTCGTGCTGCTCCACGCCGTGGCGGAGGCGGCGGAGGATGCGGTGCAGCGGGGGCTCACCCATCTGCAGGCGGCCGAGTTTCTGTACGAGACGCGCCTCTTTCCGGATCCCGAGTACACCTTCAAGCACGCGCTCACCCATGAAGTCACCTACGGCACGCTCCTCCAGGACCGGCGCAAGACCCTGCACGCCCGCATCGTCGGCGCCATCGAGCGCTTCTATCCGGATCGGCTGATCGAGCACGTCGAGCGGCTGGCCCACCATGCCGTGCGGGGTGAGGTGTGGGAGAAGGCGGTCACGTACCTCCGGCAGGCAGGCGCCAAAGCCTTGGCGCGATCCGCCAACCGGGAGGCCGTGACGTGCTTCGAGCAGGCGCTGACGGCCCTGCAGCTTCTGCTCGAGACCCGCGAGAGGCTGGAGCAGGCCATTGATCTTCGCTTCGATCTTCGAACTGCACTGTTTCCGCTTGGAGAATTCGAGCGGATCGTCGGCTATCTCCGCGAAGCCGAAGGCCTGGCCAGGACGCTCGACGATCGACAGCGACTCGGGCAGCTGTCCGTCTATATGTGCCACAACCTTTGGATAACTGGTCATCCGACGGAGGCGCTCGCGTTCGGCCAGAGCGCCCAGGCTATTGCCGAGTCGCTTGGGGATGTTCCGCTCCAGGTGACGGGAAATCTCTACCTCGGCGTGGCCTGCCTCGGGACGGGGGACTACCGACAGGCCGAGGAGCTTCTCCTGCAAGTCCTGCAGTTGCTTGAAGGCGATCTGAGCCGGGAACGCTTTGGCCTCGCCGGATTTCCTGCCGTGGCGGCCCGCTATTTTTTGACTTGGGGGTTCGCCGACCTGGGAAAGTTGAACGAAGGGATCGCCTACGGCCAGGAAGGGATCCGCCTCGCCGAGGCACTGGATCACCCCTACAGCCTGGCCTCCATGTGCTGGGTTCTCGCCTATCTCGAGATCACCGGGGGAGACTTCAGCCACGCCGTCCGCCTGCTCGAACGCGGGCTGGCGCTGAGTCGCGAGTGGAACCTGACCTACTTTTCAGCGATAAGCACCGGGAGCCTGGGCTACGCCTACGCGCTCTCGGGGCGGATGGCCGAGGGCATCCCGTTGCTGGAGCACGCGCTGAGCGCCATTGAGACTATGGGATTGGGACTTTACCAGCCTATTTCCCTCGGGTATCTGGGCGAAGCGTACGTCCTCGCCGACCGGCTCGAGGACGCTTTCGCATTCGCCGGGCGAGCCCTGACCCTCGCCCGCGAGCGCGGTCAACGCCCCTACGAGGCATGGGCCCTCCGGCTTCTCGGCGAGATCGCCGCCCGCCGCGATCCCCCGAAGCACGCTGACGGCCACTACCGTGACGCGCTCGCGCTCGCCGGCGAGCTCGGCATGCGCCCGCTCGTCGCCCACTGCCACCTCGGCCTCGCCAAGCTCTCCCAGCGCACGGGCAAGCAGGAGCAGGCCCGCGACCACCTCACCACCGCCATCACGCTGTACCGCGAGATGGACATGCGGTTCTGGCTGAAGCAGGCGGAGGCCGAGATGCGGGAGCTGGCATGAGAGTCGTTGCGCTGTAGCTCACGGCCCGATCGGACCGCGTGAGACAATGGCCGACGCAATGACCGCTCCGCGCTTCCACGGCGACCCGCCGACGCACTTCCTCTCGCCGCTGCTCGAAGGCGCGGGAGTGCCGCATCTCTTCACCACGCGAAACTTCCCGGGCGTGACGGCCTTCAGAGAGCCGTTCCCGCCGCTCGGCCCCGACGCCACGCCCTTGCTCGCCGAGTGCGGCCTCGCTGCGGAGCCCGCGGCCTTCCTCAAGCAGGTCCACGGCGCTGATGTCCTCCGCGCGACGGAGGGTGGCTGCGTCGGGAACGCGGACGCTCTCATGAGTAATAGGCCGGGGCTGCCTATCGCGGTCTTTTCCGCCGACTGCGTGACGCTCCTGATCTACGACCCCGACGGGCGGCGGCTCGCGGTCGTCCACGCGGGCTGGCGCGGCACCGCCCAGTCGGTGGCGCGGGCGGCCGTCCTGGCGCTGGTGGAGGCGGGCGGGCGGCCCGAGGAGTTCCTGGCGGCCGTCGGACCGTCCATAGGGCCCTGCTGCTACGAGGTGGACAAGCCGGTGATCGCGCGGCTCGACGCGGCCTTTCCGGGCCGGTGGGGCGCCTGGGTCAGGTCGGTGGGCCTGGGCAAGTGGATGCTCGATCTCTGGGCCGCCAACGAGGACCAGCTCCGAAGCGCGGGGCTTCGCGGCGACAGGATAGACAACCCCCGGCTCTGCACGGGCTGCCGCACCGACCTTTTCTACTCCTACCGCCGCGGCCACAAGGGACGGCTGGTTAGCGTTGCAGCCGTGCCCCCTCACCCTACCCTCTCCCCCGCAGGGGAAGAGGGAGACCCAGCGTGCTAGAATCGGCCAACCGGACACGCACTTATGCTCGGCATACGGGGCAATCTCGAGAAGGTCCAGCAGGCGATTGAGCGCGCCTCCCGACGCGCCGGGCGCAAGCCCGATGACGTGCTGTTGATCGCCGTATCCAAGACGGTGGAGATCGCGCGGATCACGCTCGCGATCGAGGCGGGAGTCAAGGCGCTCGGCGAGAACCGCGTGCAGGAGGCGAAGGAGAAGGTCGCGGCGCTCGGGCGGCCTGTGCCCTGGCACCTGATCGGCTCGCTTCAGACCAACAAGGCCAAGGAGGCCGTCCACCTCTTCGACTGGATCCACTCGGTGGACCGCGAGGAGCTGGCCCGGGAACTCGACCGCCGCGCCCACCAGGCCGAGCGCGTGATGCGGGTGCTGGTGCAGGTGAACGTCGGCGAGGAGCCGCAGAAGGGCGGCGTGCAGCCCGCCGAACTCAAGCGGCTGCTCGACGCCATGACGGGCTGTCGCAATCTCGACGTGCGCGGGCTCATGTGCATCCCGCCCGCGGCTGACAGCGTCGAAGCCTCACGGCCCTGGTTCAAGCGGCTGCGCGAGCTGCGGGACGCCTCGGGCCTCGAGCACTGTTCCATGGGGATGAGCGGTGATTTCGAAGTAGCGATAGAGGAGGGGGCGACCATGGTGCGCGTGGGAACCGCGATCTTCGGCCCCCGCGCGCCGAGGGCGGCCGTCACGGAGGGCGGGGCGTGAGCATCAAGGGCAAACGGGTCGCGTTCCTCGGCGCGGGCAACATGGGTGAGGCGCTGATCAAGGGCCTGACCCAGACGGGCCTCGTGCCCGCCGGCTCCATCTCCGCCGCGGACCCCCGAGCGGATCACCTCGGAGAGATCGCGAAGCGCTACGGGATCCGGGCCGTCACGGACAATTCCGCGCTCGTGAGCGGCGCCGACGTGATCATCCTGGCGGTCAAGCCGCAGATCATGGCCGCCGTCCTCAAGGAGGTCGCCTCCGCCGTTGACGAGGGCAAGCTCCTGATCTCGATCGCCGCGGGCGTGGCGACGCGCAAGCTCCGGGACCAGCTCGGCAAGCCCGCGAGGCTGATCCGGGTCATGCCCAACACGCCTGCCCTCGTGCTGGAAGGCGTCACGGCCATCGCGCGCGCCGATGGCCTTCGTCCCGGCGACCTCGAAGCCGCGCAGGAGCTCTTCGCCGCCGTCGGCAAGGTCGTGGTGCTCGAGGAGAGCGCCATGGACGCCGTCACGGGACTCTCCGGCTCCGGCCCGGCCTACGTCGCCATCGCGATCGAGGCGCTGGCAGACGGCGGGGTCAAGATGGGGCTCGACCGCGCCACGGCGACGCTGCTCGCTGCGCAGACCGTGCTCGGCTCCGCGCGCTTGATCCTCGAGACGGGCGTGCACCCCGGCCAGCTCAAGGACATGGTCTCCTCGCCGGGCGGCACGACCATCGCGGGTGTCGCCGCGCTCGAGGACGGCGGGCTCCGCCGCGCCTTGATCCAGGCCGTCGAGCGCGCCACGCTGCGCTCGCGCGAGCTGGGGGCGGGCTAGCGGTGCTGCCCTTCGAGGTCGTCCGGCTCATCATGTTCGTCCTCGACATCTACACCTGGGTCATCATCGCGGCGGCCGTCATCTCCTGGGTCACCCCGAACCCGTACAATCCCGTCGTCCGCCTGCTCCGCCGCCTGACCGAGCCGGTGCTGGCGCCGATCCGCCAGCTCCTGCCGCCCTGGAAGACCTTTGGCCTCGACTTCTCGCCGATGATTGTCATCCTTCTGATCCAGTGGGTCGTCCCGATGCTGCTCCGGGCGCTGATGAACTAGCCGCAAGAGGAGACAACGAACCGTGCGTATCACGCCCATGGACATCCGCCAGCAGCAATTCACCGTGAAGATGTTCCGCGGCTTCGACACCCAGGAGGTGGACACCTTCCTGGAGGACTTGGCGGAGGACTACGAGGCTCTCCTCAAGGAGAACTCGCTGCTCAAGGAGCAGCTGCAGGCGCTCGAGGAGCGCACGCGCGGCCTCGAGGAGCGCGAGAAGGTCCTGCAGGAGACGCTCGTCACGACCCAGCGGCTCGTCGAGGAGATGAAGGACCAGGCGCGCCGCGAGGCGGCCGTCATCATCCGCGAGGCGGAGGTCCAGGCCGACAGGATCATCGACGCCTCGCGCGCGGCGGAGGGGAGCCTCCAGAGCGAGATCATCGCGCTGAAGCGTACCCGACGCCAGCTGGCCGAGGGCCTCCGCTCGACCGTGGAGATGTACCAGCGCCTGCTCGAGCAGGACCTCAAGGCCGCCGCCGGGGATGAGCCCGCGAAATCCTGAGGCCGTCCTGCTCCACGTGCGCGTCCAGCCCAAGGCCCGCGCCAACGCGGTCAAAGGCTGGCACGGGGCGGCGCTCCGCGTCAGCGTCACCGCCGCGCCGGAGGACGGCAAGGCCAACCGCGCGGTGATCGACCTCCTGGCCGAGACGTTCGACGTCGCCCCCTCGTCTATCAACCTCGTGCGCGGCGCCGCGTCGCGCGACAAGTGGTTCCGCCTGCCCCAGGGCGTGAAGATCCCGGGATGATCGCGCCGATCCGTTGGGAGCGGCACCGTCTCCTGCTCCTCGACCAACGCCTCCTTCCCGTCGAGGAGCGCATGCGCGAATACACCCGCTGGCGGGATGTCGCCGACGCCATCCGCACCCTCGTCGTCCGCGGGGCGCCGGCCATCGGCTGCGCCGCAGCTTTCGGCGTGGTGCTGGCCGCTCGCCAGAGCGCGGCGCCCGACGGCGACGGGCTCGTGGCCGACCTCGAGGAGGCGATCAAGGGGCTCGCGGCCACGCGGCCCACCGCGGTCAACCTCTTCTGGGCGCTCGACCGGATGCGTGGCGTCGCCGAGGCGCACCGCGCGCTCCCGGTGCCCGCGTTGAGAGAGCGCCTCCTCGGCGAGGCGCGGGCCATCCTCGACGAGGACCTGGCGGGCAACAAGGCGC
Organism: Candidatus Methylomirabilota bacterium; assembly: GCA_035936835.1. Classification (NCBI taxonomy): domain Bacteria; phylum Methylomirabilota (SeqCode); species Candidatus Methylomirabilota bacterium. The sequence goes on from DASYVT010000125.1 coordinate 40,897, forward strand.
TCGGGGCCCACGGCGCGGCGCTCGTGCCGGAGCGGGCCCGCATCCTCACGCACTGCAACGCGGGCGCGCTGGCGACGGCCGGGTTCGGGACGGCGTTGGGCGTGATACGCGCCGCTCACGAGCACGGGCGCGTCGCCCTCGTGTGGGTGGACGAGTCGCGGCCGGTGATGCAGGGCTCGCGGCTCACCGCCTGGGAGATGGTCAAGGAGGGCATCCCGCATCGGCTGATCTCGGACGTGGCGGCGGGCTTCGTCATGAAGCAGGGCGAGGTGGACCTCGTCATCGTGGGCGCGGACCGCATCGCCGCGAACGGCGACACGGCCAACAAGATCGGGACCTACTCGGTCGCCGTGCTGGCCAGCCACCACGGCATCCCGTTCTACGTCGCGGCGCCGTTGTCCACCATTGACCCGTCGATCCCGTCGGGAGCCGGCATCCCCATCGAGGAGCGCGGCGGTGACGAGGTCCGCTGCTTCGGCGGCCGTCAGACGGCGCCCGCCGAGACGCCCGTCTACAACCCCGCGTTCGACGTGACGCCGGCCGAGCTCATCGCCGGCATCATCACCGAGCGGGGAGTCTTCCGCTTCCCGTACTCCTTTAAGTAGGGCCGTGTCCGGCAACCGGCACCCGGAAGCCGCCCGGCGCTACCACGACGCTACCGCGCATTCGCCGCAGTCCGTCCGCGCAGGCTCCCGCGGGCTCGACTGGGATACCAAGCCCGAGCCGTTCAAGATCTACCCCGGCCTGCCGGTCGTCGCCCTGCCTCGCGACTTCCCCGTGCCGGCTCTCGATGCGCTGGCGGCCATCTCGACCGAGCCGGCCGGCGCGGCCCCGCTCGACCTCGAGCGCCTCGCCGCGCTGCTCTTGTTCTCGGCCGGCGTCACCAAGCGCACGAGCTATCCGGGCGGCGGCGCCATGTACTTCCGCGCGGCGCCGTCAACCGGGGCTCTGTATCAGACGGAGGTCTACGTGGTCGCGGGCGATGTGGCGGGGCTCGCGCCCGGGGTCTACCACTTCTCGCCTGGCGACTTCGCGCTGCGGCGCCTGCGCGAGGGAGATTTCCGCGGCGCCCTCGCCATCGCCGCTGCCGACGACGACCTGGCCTCGCGTCCGGCGACGCTGATCCTCTCCGCCATCTACTGGCGCAACACCTGGAAGTACCAGGCGCGGGGCTACCGCCACCTCTTCTGGGACTCGGGCAGCATGCTGTCCAACCTGCTCGCAGCCGCGACGGCGCTCGACCTGCCCGCGCGCGCGATCACCGGGTTCGTGGACCTCGAGGTCAACGGGCTTCTCGCTCTCGACGCGGAGAAGGAAGGCGCGCTCCTGCTGGCGCCCGTGGGCGGGCAGGGGAGGCCCGCTCCGGTGTCTCCCGTCATCACCGCGATCACGCCGGAGGTGATCCCGCTGTCGTCCTCCGAGGTGGACTATCCGCTGCTTCGATATGCGTATGAGAACTCATCGCTCGACGGCGAGAGCGAGGTGCAGGCCTGGCGGGAGGCGTCGTGGCAGCGGCGGTCCCTGGCGGGCGCCCTCGTGGCGCTGCCCACGCCGCGCCCGTCGGCGGGCCGCGCGCTCGCTGAGACCATCA
>DASYVT010000126.1 GCA_035936835.1 Candidatus Methylomirabilota bacterium
GACACCGGTGACGGCGAGGGGTCTGAGCCACGCCAGCGGCTCGGACAGGTCACCGAATCCCTTGCCGAAGAGGATGGCGGGCTTGAACACGTCGAACGACTCGGCGCCGATCTTGGGCTGTCCCGTGCCGCCCGCCGCCCAGCCGAAGGCGACCGAGATGATCGTCTCGTGGGCGGCGCTGGTGAAGGCCTGGTACTTGAGCGTCATCTCGAGATTGCCGAACCCGCTCTCAGTCTTGCCGTTTGCCGCGGGATCGAGGAGGTTCCAGTCTCCGGCGAGGGTGAGGCCGAGGTCGGGGAAGATGCGCTTGGAGAAGTCGCCCGCGATGGAGGTCACCTGGCCGCCCGGCTCCCTGATGTGGAGGACGGTCGGCAGGGACAGCTCGTCCGCGACGAAGGGGTCGTCGATCGTCAGCGTGGTCGGGAAAAAGCGCTTGCCCGCCATCCCGTGCGCGGCCGCGAGCGCGGGCCAGGCGCAGAGGCCCAGTGCGGCGGCCAGTGCGGCCGCTAGATAGCGCGATGCCATGGGACTCCTCCAGTCGGTGAAATGGAGACTCGGCCGGTGCGCCGAGGCGCGCGGCGGACGTCTGCCGGAGGATCCTGGGCGAAGCGGCGGGTTAGCTTGGGAGCGACCGGGGGGAGGGAGGCGCTCTTCCGGAGCCGGGCTCTCTCCAGGCCAGGCGCGGCGCGTCCCTGAGGCCGGGGGTTCGCAGCCGGGCCGAGGGTGAGACCGGGCCCAGGACCGGCGGTGGCTCGACTGCGGTGGCCACGATGTGTGACGCGGCGGCGGCGACGGGACAAGTCTCGTCGGGCGCGCCGGCGGGCGCTCCGCCCTGCTCGTCATGAGCCTGCGCCTGCGCGGGCAGGTGGTGGACCGAGTGGATCGCGCCCACGAAACCGTTGATCCCCAGCACGAGTGCCGAGGTCAGGAGCGCTACCACGCAGGGCCTGGGCGATCGGAGCAGGCCTGACATGGCGGGTACCATACACCTGTAACCTCTGGCGCTCAAACTCGTTCCGACGAGCCGCGTTTGACTCACCATGACGCCCTGTGGGATCATAAAGCCGCGTCATGAAAGTCCATTTCACCACTCTCGGCTGCCCCAAGAACCAGGTCGACTCCGAGCTGATGCTGGGCATGCTCGCTCGGTCCGGCCACGAGATCACGGATGCCGCCGAGACGGCCGACTGCCTCGTCGTCAATACCTGCGCCTTCATCGACCGGGCGCGCGAGGAATCGGTCCAGACGATTCTCGAGCTGGCGCGCGTGAAAGAGGCGGGCCGCGCGCGGGCGCTCATCGTGACCGGGTGTCTCACCCAGCGCTACGGCGGCGAGATCCTGAGCGAGATCCCTGAGGTCACGGCCATCCTCGGCACGTCCGAGCTCGACCGGATCGTGGATCTCGTCAACCAGGCCGACGGCAGGCAGGACTGGGTCACGAGCGCGCCGCCGGGCTATCTCTACGACTCGAAGACTCCGCGGCTGCTGACGTCGAGGGTGCCTTACGCGTATGTGAAGATCGCCGAAGGCTGCGACATGGGTTGCACCTTCTGCGCCATCCCCCAATTCCGGGGCGCTCACAGGAGCCGGAAGCTCCCGGACATCGTGGCCGAGGTCGAGGGGCTGGCCAGGCAGGGCATCCAGGAGGCCATCCTCGTCTCCCAGGACACGCTCGCGTACGGCCGCGAGCTGCCCGGCAACGGCGACATCGGCGATCTGCTCCTCGCGCTGTCTGACACGCGGATGCCGTGGATCAGGCCCATGTACCTTCATCCCGCGCACGTGAATGACCGCCTGGTGGACAAGTGGCGGCGCGCGCGCGTCGTGCCGTATCTCGACATGCCGGTGCAGCACGGCGACGATGCGATCCTCCGAGCCATGCGCCGCGCGGTGACGGCGCGACGGATGAAAGAGATCGTGGCACAGTTCCGCGAAACCATCCCGGGCGTCACGATCCGCACGACGGTCCTCGTGGGCTTTCCCGGCGAGACGGACGCCGTGTTCGACAACCTCCTGTCCTTCGTCGAGGACGCGGCTTTCGACCGCCTGGGCGTCTTCACCTACTCGGTCGAGGAGGGCACGCCGGCGGCAACCATGCCTGACCAGGTGCCCGCGGACGTGATGGTGGCGCGCGCGCACCAGGTCCAGGACCTTCAGGACCGCCTCGCCTGGCAGCGTCAGAAGGCGCTCTACGGCACGAAGCAGACCGTCCTGGTGGACGGCGCGAGCGTCGATCCCGCATTCCCCTTCGAGGGGAGGACGGCGGGACAGGCGCCGGAAATCGACGGGGTCGTCTACCTCCGCGATCCCAAGCTCAGCCCCGGACGCTTCGCGGAGGTCCGCATCGTCGAAGTGGACGGCTACGAGCTCGTGGGGGAATAGCCGATCCGCATCGCGGACCGCCTGGCCTTCGTTATCGCCAGCGGCGCGGGCGCCGGCTACTCCCCCGTTGCGCCCGGCACCGCTGGCAGCCTGGTGGCGGCCGTCGGGCTCTGGCTCATCCCGTTTTCCCGCGTCGGCCTCTGGGCCGCGCTGGCGGCGGTCGTCGTCGTCGGCATCTGGGCCTCGCACCGCGTCGAGGCCGTGCTCGAGCGCAAGGATCCCGGCGTGATCGTCATCGACGAGGTGGCGGGCATGATGGTGGCGGTCCTGCTCCTGCCCCGCACCCCAGGTGTCCTCCTCTGCGCATTCCTCCTTTTCCGGCTCTTCGACATCTGGAAGCCCTTCCCGGCGCGCGAGGCCCAGGCCCTGCGCGGCGGCTTCGGCGTCGTGGTGGACGACCTGATCGCGGGCGTCTACGCCCTCGTGCTGATCATGGGCGCGCGGATGCTCTTCGGAGTGCCTCGGTGAGCCGGGCTCATGTGCTGACGGTAGCGGACGGCGCGGCCGACGACAGGGCGGCCCGTGACGTGGCGCGCGCGCTGGCCGCAGCGGGCACCCTGGTCGCGTCGCGCCAGGTGGTGGACCCGAGCGAGGCGGCGCTCGAGCCCGCGCTGCGCGGACCGCTCGAGGGCGGCGGGCTCACGGTCGTGCTCGCAGAGCCCGGCGGCTCGGCGGGTGAGCTGGTGCCCCGCGTGGTCGCGCGCCTCACGGGGGCGCGACTCGTCCTCAACGGGCGGCGCCTGGCGCTGCTCGAGGCCGGGTTCGCCCAGCGCGGCCAGGCCATGCCGAGGCGGCTCGACAGGCTCGGGCTCTTGCCCAAGGGCGCCCTGCTTCTGCCGTCGGCGCCCGACGGCTGGGATGGTTGGTCGCTCGCGGGGAAGAACGGAGTCCTCGTCGTCCTGCCCCTGGGCTCGCCACACCTCGGGAGTATGGTGAGCGACTTTCTCAAGGCGCCGGCCGGACTCGAAGCGGCGGAGGCGCGGGTCCAGCGCGTGCTCCTGACGACCGGACTCGAAGCGGCGGATGCCGAAGCGCGCGTCGGCGCATGGCTCGGCAAGGAGGGCGACGTCACCGTCTCCTGCGTGCCCGTCGAGGGCGACGTCCACGTGCGCCTGCTCGGGCGCGGCGCCACTCGCGCGCTGGCCGAGGCCGCGCTGGCGCCGATCGAGGCCGAGGTGCGCGCGGCGCTCGGCGTCGACTGCTACGGCCAGGACGACGACCTTCTCGAGTCGGTCGTCGGGCGGCTCCTCTTGGAGCGCGCGTGGACCGTGTCGGTCGCCGAGTCGTGCACGGGCGGGCTCCTCGGCCACCGGCTGACCAACATCGCGGGCTCGTCGCGCTACGTCGAGCGCGGGGTCATCGTCTACTCTAACCGCGCCAAGGAAGACCTCCTGGGCGTCCCCGAGCCGCTCCTGCGCGCCCACGGCGCCGTCAGCGCGCCCGTCGCCCAGGCCATGGCGGCGGGCATCTGCCGCATCTCGGGCTCGCCCTGCGGCTTGGCGGTCACGGGCATCGCCGGTCCCGACGGTGGCAGCGCGGAGAAGCCCGTCGGCACGGTCTACATCGGCTGCGCGACGCCGGCCGGTGTCGAGACGCTCCGCTGCCGCTTTGCCGGCGACCGCGTGGCCATCAAGTGGCAGTCCTCGCAGACGGCGCTCGACATGCTTCGCCGCCGGCTGGTGCGCTGATGCCGCGGGCCTTCGTCGCCGTCCTCCTGGACGAGCAGACCAGGCGCGCCGTCGCAGCGCAGATCGACCGCCTGCGCCCGCTCTCCAAGGCCGTCGCCTGGGTGCCGCCCCACAACCTCCACCTGACGCTCAGGTTTCTCGGCGACCAGACGGAGGAGCAGTCGGCGGACGTGGTGCCGGCGCTCGAGGAGGCCGCCTCGGGCGTGCCGACCTTCACGCTGAGTCTCAAGGGGTTCGGCGCCTTCCCCGGCCTCGACCACCCACGCACCCTCTGGGTGGGCGTCTCCGAGGGCGTGCAGGAGGTGCAGCGGCTGCAGGCCCGCGTGGCCGAGGCGCTCGAGAGCCTCGGCGTCTCGATCGAAGCCCGCGCCTGGCAGGCGCACGTCACCATCGGCCGGGTCACTGACGAGAAGCGCGGGCGGCGCGAGGGCATGCCGGAGCTCCGCTCGGCGGTGATGCGCGGGGTAACCGTGCCCTTCGGCTCGATGCCCGTCGCCTCGATCGCGCTCATGCGGAGCGACCTCTACACTTCGGGGGCTCGCTACACGGGCATCGCGTCCGTGCCGCTGTCCTCCGAGTACGACGTGTGACTTCCCGCCGCGTATCGCTTTCGCGACATTGACACGCCGGAAGAGCGCGTCAGGATGGATGTGTCGGACGCGCTGATTGACTTTGGGGTCCACGGGCCTCTACAATGATGAAACTGCTCGTCGAATTAGGCGTTTACGCGCCTCGGAGGAGAACCCATGGCTGAAGTAGCGAAGAGCGATCGGCGTCAGGCCCTCGATCTGGCCATCGCGTCCATCGACCGCCAGTTCGGCAAGGGTGCCATCATGCGCCTGGGCCAGGGCAGCGTGTTCGACGAGATCTCGGTCATTCCCACGGGGGCCTTGTCTCTGGACGTCGCGCTCGGCATCGGCGGCATCCCGCGCGGCCGCGTCACCGAGATCTACGGCCCGGAGTCCTCCGGCAAGACGACGCTGGCGCTGCACATCATCGCCGAGGCCCAGCGCATGGGCGGCACGGCCGCCTTCATCGACGCAGAGCACGCCCTCGACCCGATCTACGCCAAGAACCTGGGCGTCAACACCGACGAGCTCCTGATCTCCCAGCCCGACACGGGCGAGCAGGCGCTCGAGATCGCCGAGACGCTCGTGCGCTCGAACGCCGTGGACGCGATCGTGATCGACTCGGTCGCGGCGCTGGTGCCGCGGGCCGAGATCGACGGCGACATGGGCGACTCGCTGCCGGGCCTGCAGGCGCGGCTCATGTCCCAGGCGCTCCGCAAGCTCACCGCGGCCATCGCGCGCTCCGGGGGCGCCGTCATCTTCATCAACCAGATCCGCGAGAAGATCGGCGTCATGTTTGGATGTCTTTCATATGACACGAGAGTCATCCTCGCTGACGGTAGGCCGGAACGAATTGGCCGAATCGTCCGTCGGCGGCTACCAGTTGAGGTGCTTTCCTACGACCCAACGAACGGGCGAATCGAACCCCGACGTATTGTCGACTGGTTCGACAATGGCGTGACCGATTCGTTCATCCAATTCGAGGTCCGAGGTGGGCCGGCTAGGCGACGCACTTTCGCGGTGACACCGAATCACCTCATCTTCACGCCGAAGGGCGAGGTGCCCGCAGGCCACCTCAGGGTGGGGGACGAGGTCCTGTTCAGCATGCCCGACTACAAACTGACAGAGGAGCAGTGGCAGGTGCTTGTTGGAGGAAGTCTTGGTGATGGCTCCCTCAGGCTGGTAGGGAAGCATTCAGCCCAGTTCCGCGTAGCGCATGCCCCGCGACAGAAGGACTACCTGGCCTGGAAGCATCGGATGCTCCTTCCATTCTCTCGCCCCATCGGTCCTGTCGGCAACGGGATCGGCTTCAGCACTCTCTCCATGCCTGCTCTCGTGCCGCTAAGACACGCGCTCTACGGGGAAGGTGGCGTGCGGACGGCTACAACGCAGATCCTCGAGTCCCTGGACGCCAGGGCGCTGGCCGTGTGGTATGCGGATGATGGGTCATTCATGGGCTCCTACGCGCGGTGGGGTAAGGGCAAGGCGGTGCTATACAATACGTCGCTCCAAGTAGAAGCGCGTTCACTTGTTGTTGCCGCTTTGGAACGAATGGGGTTGGGTCGACCGCGCGATGATGGTCGTGGCTTTTGGTTCAGTTCTGAACAAACCGCGCGTTTGCATCAGCTCCTGGCGCCCCATTTGCACCCCTCGATGGACTATAAGCTTCATCCAAGCCAGCGTGGGCGATTCACTTGGCACCCGATCGAAGAGGGCGAGGATACCCTCTCGCGGCGCCGCCATCTCCGCGCTGTGCCAGTCGAAATCACTAAGCGATACATCAAGCCTGTGAGCCGCTCGATGCACCGCTTCGACCTCGAGATCGAGGACCACCATACGTATCTGGCGGACGGCGTGGTCGTGCACAACTCGCCCGAAACCACGACGGGAGGCCGGGCTCTCAAGTTCTACGCCTCCATCCGTCTCGACATCCGCCGGCAGGAGGCGATCAAGAACGGCACCGAATCGATCGGCGTGCACACCAAGGTCAAGGTGGTGAAGAACAAGCTCGCGCCGCCGTTCCGCGAGGCCGAGTTCGACGTCATCTACGGCGAGGGCATCTCGAAGGAAGGCTCGGTGCTGGACGCCGCGGTCGAGCAGAACCTCGTGGAGAAGTCCGGCACCTGGCACACGTACGGGACAGAGCGGATCGGCCAGGGCCGCGAGAACGCCAAAAAGTACCTCAAGGACAACCCCAAGGTCCTGGCGGCCCTCGAGATCAAGGTGCGCGCGGCGTTGGGCCTGAAGCCGGTCGGCGGCGCGCCGTCACCGGTGCCCGCCGAGCCCCAGAAAGCGGCCAAGTAGGAGCGACCATGGACTTCCACCATCTCCTGACTGAGTGCGTGAAGCGCAGCGCCTCCGACCTGCACCTCAAGTCCGGCTCGCGCCCCATCGTGCGGGTGCACGGACACCTCGAGACGCAGGACGACCTTCCGGCGGTGACGCGCGAATTCATGCGCAAGACGGCCATGACGCTGCTGGGCGAGCTCCGCTACAACGCGCTGATGGAGGGCAAGGAGATGGACCTCGCCCACACGGTCCCGAGCATCGGACGCTTCCGCATCAACGTCTTCCTCTGCCAGGGCGACGTGCGGGCGGTGCTCCGCCACATTCCCGAGCGCATCCCGGCCTTCGAGGAGCTGCACCTGCCCAAGGTGCTGGAGCGGCTCTGCCTCGAGCGCCGCGGCATGGTGCTGGTCACCGGCATCACCGGCTCCGGCAAGTCCACGACGCTCGCCGCCATGCTCGACTTCATGAACCGGACGCGCAACGACCATATCGTCACCATCGAAGACCCTGTCGAGTTCGTGCACGAGGACAAGAAGTGCGTCATCAGTCAGCGCGAGATCGGCCAGGACTCGACGAGCTTCGCGCAGGCGCTGCGCGCCGCCCTCCGCCAGGACCCGGACATTATCCTCGTCGGCGAGATGCGCGACGCCGAGACGATGGAAGTGGCGCTGCACGCCGCGGAGACGGGCCACCTGGTGCTCTCGACGCTCCACACGCTGAACGCGACCGAGACAGTCAACCGCATCATCTCGATCTTCCCGCCGCACCAGGAGGACCAGATCCGCGCCCAGCTGTCCGCCGTCATCCAGGGCGTGGTCTCCCAGCGCCTGGTGGTCCGCGCCGACGGCAAGGGGCGCGTGCCCGCGGTCGAGGTCATGATCATGACCGGCCTCATCCGCGACTCCATCCGCGAGAAGCTCAAGACGCCCCAGATCCCCACCGTCATCGCGTCGGGGCAGGCGCAGTACGGCATGCAGACCTTCGACCAGTCGCTGCTCGGCCTCTACCGCGAGGAGCTCGTGACGTACGAGACGGCGCGGGACGCCGCGACCAACCCCGACGACTTCGACCTCAAGGTCAAGGGCATTTTCTCGACCGGTGAGATGACCTGGGACGCGAGCAGCCCCGGCTTCGTGGGCGCCCCCACGGTCGGCAGGCTGCCGGGCCCCGCCAAGCGGAACTAGCCGTGGCGTCGCGGGGCCGCCGCGCGGCGCGCGGGCCCCGGGAGCGGCGGGAGCTGGACGCCAAGGCCGCCAAGCTGGCGGCCTTCGACCTTCTCGCCCGCAAAGCCTGGAGCGCCAAAGATCTGACGAGCCGGCTGAAGCGCCGCGGCGCGCCCGACGAGATCGCGCGCGCGGTGGTCGCCGAGCTGGCCTCCCGAGGCTACGTGGACGACGCCTCCTTCGCGCGCTTCTGGGCCGAGTCGCGCGCGCGGGGGCGGCGCGTCGGCAGCCGCCGTCTCCGCCTGGAGCTTCTCCAGAAGGGCATTCCGCGCGACGTGGCGGCCGCGGCGGTCGCCGCCGCCTTCGAGGAGGCGCCCGAGGCTCTGCGGTGCCTCGAGGCGGGACGCCGCCGGCTGCCGGCCCTCCTGCGGGCCGGTCGCGAGCGGGCGGCGCCGCGGCTGCGGGACTACCTCGTGCGCCGCGGATACCCCCTGGCGGAGGTGATGCGGACGGTCGCGGCGCTCACCGGGACGCGCCCCGACGGGGACGCACCGGCCGACTGACCCCCGGTATAATGACGCCATGTCCATGAGCGGCAGCGAGCTCCGCCAGCGCTTCCTGGAATACTTCCGCCACCACGGGCACACCGTGGTGCGCTCCTCCCCCCTCGTGCCCGCCGACGACCCGACGCTCCTCTTCACCAACGCCGGCATGGTCCAGTTCAAGAGCGTGTTCCTGGGCGAGGGGCGGCGGGAGTACAGGCGCGCGGTCACCGCGCAGAAGTGCGTGCGGGCGGGCGGCAAGCACAACGACCTGGAGAACGTGGGCCGCACGGCCCGGCACCACACCTTCTTCGAGATGCTGGGCAATTTCTCCTTTGGGGACTACTTCAAGGCCGAGGCCGTGGCCTTCTGCTGGGAGCTCCTGACGGGAGAGCTGGGGCTGCCCAAGGACCGGCTCAAGGCGACCGTCTTCACCGACGACGACGACGCGTTCGCGCTGTGGAAGAAAGTGGCCGGCTTGGGCGACGAGCGCATCCTGCGCTTGGGCGAGAAGGACAATTTCTGGGCCATGGGTGACACCGGCCCCTGCGGGCCGTGCTCGGAAGTGCACTTCCACCAGGGCGACCACTTCCCGTGCCCGGAGGAGCAAGCGGGCCGGACATGCCTTGGCCCGGCCTGCGACTGCGACCGCTGGCTCGAGATCTGGAACCTCGTCTTCATGCAGTTCAACCGGGACGCGTCGGGGACGATGACGCCCCTGCCCAAGCCCTCGATCGACACGGGCATGGGCCTCGAGCGGATGGCCGCCGTGATGCAGGGCAAGCAGTCCAGCTACGACACCGACCTCCTGCGGCCGCTGATCACCCGCGTCGAGCGGATCGCGTCGAAGCGCTACGGTGCAGATGCCGAGCACGACGTCTCGATGCGGGTCATCGCCGACCACGCGCGCGCGGCCACCTTCCTCATCACCGACGGCGTGACGCCGTCGAACGAGTGGCGCGGCTACGTGCTGCGCCGGATCATGCGCCGGGCCATGCGCCACGGCCGCATGCTCGGGCTCGAGCGGCCCTTCCTCTGGGAGGTGACCTCGACCGTGGTGGAGATCCTGGGCGGCGCGTACCCGGAGATCATCGAGGCCCGCGGGCGCGTCGCGGATGCCGTGAAGCAGGAGGAGGAGCGCTTCAGCGAGACGCTCGGCCTCGGCACGGCCAAGATCCACGAGTACCTCGAGGCCCACGGCCACGACCCGCGAAAAATCGCCGACGGGAAGTTTCTCTTCACGCTCTACGACACCCATGGCTTCCCGACCGATCTCGCGCAGGAGGTCTTCCAGGACGCCGGCTGGTCCGTGCCGCCGGAGGCGATGCAGCAGTTCGAGACCGAGATGGAGGCCCAGCGCGAGCGCGCGCGGGCGGGCGCTTCATTCGGCGCTCGGCTCACCGCTGGCGGCGCGGCGGCCGCCGAGGGCGACGGCACGGTCGAGATCTATCGCCAGCTCTCGGCGCAGATCGCCAGGCCCGAGTTCCTCGGCTACTCCCAGCTGGCGACGCCCGCGCGGGTCCTGGCCCTGGTCGGCGAGGGACGGCGGCTCACCGAGGCGGTGCAGGGCCAGGTCGTCGAGGTCATCCTCGACCGCACGCCCGCCTATGCCGAGTCGGGCGGCCAGATGGGCGATACCGGCGCCATCATGGGGCGCGAGGGGCAGGGGTCCATCGAGGACACGTACTACCGGAGCGGCCATCTGATCGTCCACCGCGTCCGCGTCAGCCGGGGGAGGTTGAGGGAAAACGAAGAGGTGGCGGTGTCCGTCGAATCGGCCCGGCGCCAGGGGTTGAGGCTCCATCACACGGGGACCCACCTGCTCCACGCGGCGCTCAGGAGGGTCCTCGGCACCCACGTGATGCAGGCGGGCTCGCTGGTCGCGCCCGACCACCTGCGCTTCGACTTCTCCCATGGCGGGCCGCTCAACGACGGCGAGGTTGAGAAGGTCGAGGATCTCATCAACGAGCACGTCCAGGCCAACATCGTCGTCACGCAGGCCGAGATGGATCTCCAGGCCGCGCTCAAGAGCGGGGCCATGGCGCTGTTCGGCGAGAAGTACGGCGACCGCGTGCGCGTCATCCGCATCGGGGATTTCTCCACCGAGCTCTGCGGCGGCACGCACCTCGAGGCCACCGGCCAGATCGGCCTCTTCAAGGTCGTCTCCGAGGGCGCCGTCGCCTCTGGCGTCCGCCGCATCGAGGCGGTGACGGGCGAGGCCGCGCTCCGGCACGTGGGACAGGAGGAGGCGGCGCTGCGCGAGTCGGCAGGCCTCCTCAAGATCCCGCCGCTCGAGCTGCCGCGGCGCCTCCAGAAGCTCCTCGACGAGCAGAGGCAGCTCGAGAGGCAGGTGCAGCAGCTCGAGGCGCGCCTCGCGAAGAACACGGCGCACGAGCTGGCTGCGGGCGCGAAGACCGTCGCGGGCGTGACCGTGCTGGCGGCGCGCATCGACGGCCTCGACGCCGAAGGGCTGCGCTCGGTCGTGGATACGCTGCGCGAACGCATGGGCCCGGGCGTGATCTGTCTGGGATCCTCGATGGATGGAAAGGTCGCCTTGGTGGCGTCCGTTTCCAAGGACCTGACGAAACGCATTCAGGCCGGGAAGCTCGTGCAGGAGGTGGCGCCGCTCGTTGGCGGCAAGGGCGGTGGTCGGCCTGACCTGGCGCAGGGCGGCGGCACCGACGCCTCACGGCTCGACGAAGCCTTGGCCCTTGTGCCGGTCTTTATCGAGCGCGCGTACAAGGTCTAGCGCCCCGGCACGCTTCACCCGCCGTCCCGACTGGAGAGGACCTCGTGAATTCCGCCGTGCTGTTCGACTTCGGGGGCACGCTCGACGCCGACGGCCTGACGTGGAAGGAGCGCTTCCACCGCCTCTTCGAGGCCGAGGGCGTTGCCGTAGAGCCCGCGCGCT
>DASYVT010000127.1 GCA_035936835.1 Candidatus Methylomirabilota bacterium
CAGCTCCACGCCGGGCTTGAAGGACACGAACCGGTACGGGCCCGCGCCCACGGGCGCCTTCTTGAAGCCGTCGTCGCCCACCTTCTCGACGTACTTCTTCGGCACGATCCAGGCGGCGCCGGTGGCGGGCGTCGCGTAGAAGGTCATGAAGTCGGGCCAGGGACGCTTGAGAGTGAAGCGGACGCGGTAGGGGTCCACGACGTCCACGCGCGCCACCTTGGCCTTGAGGTCAGCAGCGGACGCGCCGCGGTAGCGCTCGAAGGAGAACTTGACGTCCTCCGCCGTCACGACGTCGCCGTTGTGGAACTTGACCCCCTTGCGAAGCGCGAACTCGTACGTCAGGCCGTCCTTGGACATGGTCCAGGACTCGGCGAGGGAGGGCGCCATGGCATTGCCGGGCATGGGTTTCACGAGCGCGTCGTGGAGCGCGTAGAGCACCATGAAGGGCGTGATGATGCCCGGGGTCTCGGCCGGGTCGAACCAGGTGGGCGCCAGCGAGACGTGAACGGCCCAGGTCATCTGGCCGTTTGGGCCTGCGGCGCTGGTTGGGCCTGCGGCGCTGGTTGGGCCTGCGGCGGTGGCCGGCTGAGCGGCGGCCGGGGCGACCGCGGCGATCGCCAGGGCGACCGCCAGGGTGAAACCACACGCTCGGGAGCGGTTTATGGTCTGTCCTCCGCTGCGCTTCGAAAAGGACCGGGCACGCTCGCGGGCTGCGAGGTTGCCCGATTATCCCCAAATCCCCTGCCCTGTCAATAGGAGCCGCGGGCGCTGGAGGAGCCGCGGGCGCTGGAGGAGCCGCGGGCGCTGGGGGGCCGGAGAGCCGCGATTGCCGCCTGCTGCGCCCTGTGCTACCGTCCGCCGGACATGGGCGACATCCTCCTCCTGGCCGAGCGGTTCTGGCAGGGACAGATCCCGCCGCGCGACCTGTGGCGGCCGACACACAAGAGCGAGGAGCTGGCGCCGGGTGTCGTCTTCTTCCACACTTGGGCGAATGTCACCGCCATCCGCACCGAGGCGGGGCTCGTCCTCGTGGACACGGGCAACTACGCCGCGCGCGCCAAGACCTTCGCCGCCGTCCGCGCGGTGGACGGAAGCCCCCTGCACGCCGCCGTCTACACCCACGGCCACGCGGACCACGCCTGCGGGCTGCCACCCTTCCTCGAGGAGGCGCGTGAGAAGGGCCGCCACGCGCCGCTGATCGTCGGGCACCGGAACGTCGCCGCCCGCTTCGACCGGTACCGGATGACCGCGCCCTGGAACGGCCTCATCAACTCGCGCCAGTTCTCGGTGAACGCCACGTGGCCGACGGACTACGACTACCCGACCGTCGTCTACGACACGGCATACGCTCTCGATGCGGGCGGCGCGCGCCTCGAACTGACGCACGCGCGCGGCGAGACGGACGATCACACGTGGCTCTGGTGGCCCGAGCGGCGCATCCTCTTCACCGGCGACCTCTTCTTCTGGGTCGCCCCCAACGCCGGCAACCCGCAGAAGGTCCAGCGCTACGCCGCCGAGTGGGCGCGGGCCCTGCGCGCGATGGCGGAGCGCGGCGCCGAGCTTCTGATCCCGGGCCACGGCGTCCCGATCGTGGGCGCGGCGCGCGTGCGCCAGGCGCTCGGCGACACGGCGGAGTGGCTCGAGACCCTCGAGCGCGAGACCGTGACGCGCATGAACGCCGGGCTCGGCCTCGACCAGATCCTCGCCGAGGTACGCCCGCCCGCGCATCTTGCCGAGCGCCCGTACCTCCAGGCCGTCTACGACGAGCCGGAGTACGTCGTGCGCAATATCTGGCGACTCTACGGCGGCTGGTGGGACGGCCAGCCGGCGCACCTGAAGCCTGCCCGCGAAGCGGAGATCGGGCAGGAAGTCGCCGCAATGGCGGGCGGCGCTGAGGCGCTCTCCGACCGCGCCCGGACTCTGGCCGAGAGCGGCAGCTTTGCTCTGGCCTGCCACCTCGCCGACTGGGCCGCGGCCGCTGCGCCCGATAGCGCGCGGGTGCACGCCGCGCGCGCCGACATCTACGAAGCGCGCGCCCAGGCCTCTGACGCCCTCATGACGCGCGGTATCTTCTCCGCTACGGCCCGCGAGTCGGCCGCCAAGGCCGGCCGCGCTCCCGACCGGGCGCCAGGGACGTCCCCGACGCGAGGAGCGTAGAAGACGGCGACTGCCCAGCTGGGCAGTGAAGGCCGACTACGCGCGCCCACTTTTCGAGCAGCCTGCTGCCGCTACTCGTACGTGATGCTGCCGTAGCCGAGGTACTTGAAGCCGATCCCCTTGCCCTTGATGACCCCGTTCTTCGTGACGGCGCCCTCGGGCAGCATGCCGACGGCGTTGTCGCCGCCCAGGTAGAGCATGACGTTGCCGCCATCGAAGAAGAGCAGGTCGCCCGGCTGCGGCTCGCCCTCCGTGCTGACCTTGAGCTGGCCCTGGAGACTCTTCGCCGTCACCGCCTCAGGCTTCTCGATCACGCCCGCCTGAGCCAGGATGAGGGCGGCGAAGGCGACGGAGTCGAGCCCGTCTTCCTTCTTCTTGCCGGCCCATTTGAAGGGCACCTTCTCCTGCTTGAGCGCGAAGGCCGCCGTGAGGGCCTCGCGCCGCTTCCCGCTGATCGACGCCGCCAGCGCCGGGTCCTTGATGTCCTTGCCCGTGTTCGGGTTCTGCCGGACGGCCACCACGAGCCGCGCCAGCTCGTCGCGCTCGGCGCGGGCGGCGGCGAGCGACTGCTCGGCTTTCGCCGCGCCGGCCGCCGCCGCCGCGCTCGCCGCCGTCAGCCGCTGGCTGTCGCGCTGCGCGGCGTCGCGGGCCTGCGTGAGCGTGGCGATCTGCTTCTGGGCGTAGAAGACCGCGCCGACCGCCAGGAGCGCGCAGACTACGAGGCCGATCAGCAGGGCCAGCGTCAGCCCCCTCCCGCCACCGCGCGGCGTCTCCGCCGGGTCCGCCATGGGCTGCACGTCGTCTTCGGATGCGTTCATCGATAGGTCCCCCTCTCTGTTGAGTCGGCTCGTGGCCGGTGCTGAGGTCCCTCTCTCTTAAGGGTTGGCTCGGCTCGCCTTCGGCTGCGCCTCACACTGCTAAGGGTTGGCTCGGCTCGCCTTCGGCTGCGCCTCACACTGCGTCGAGCCTGGCGGCAAGCTCCGCCGCGCGGGCGCGGAAGTGTCTCACGTTGTCGAGCTTGATGTCCTCGTAGCCGCGGATCAGGTCCGGCAGGTCACCGAGCGCCACCGCCGTGTCGTGGGTGGCGGGCGAGAGTGACGCGAGCGCCCGCTCGACCAGCGCGCGGTACTCGCCGATCAGCGCCCGCTCCTCGCGCCGCAGGCGGGCATAGCCGAAGACATCGAGCGCCGTGCCGCGCACCGCCTTCATCGCGTGGAGGGCCGAGAAGACCGGCTTGAACCAGGAGCCCAGCCGGATCTTCTTCTTGAGCCCGAGCGCGCGCAGGAGCGGCGGGTGCAGGTGCCAGTAGTAGCGGATCTCGGGGCCGAAGCGCGCATGAAGCTCGGCCTCGAGCGCGGCCGAGAGGTGCAGGCGCGCCACCTCGTACTCGTCTTTGTACGCCATGAGCTTGAAGAGGTGGCGCGCGACGGCTTCGGACAGCCCCGTGCGGCCGGGCGTCTTCCGCGCCTCCTCGCCGGCCACGCGCGTGACGAACTCGACGTACCGTCGCGCATAGGCCGCGTCCTGGTACTCGATCAGCTCGGGGACGCGGATCTCGAGCAGCCTGCGGAGCTCGGGCTCCGGACGCGCGGCGTCGACGAGGACCCGCGCCTCGGCCGAGAGGGCGCGCGAGGTCTCGGCCTTGCCCTGAGCCTGGACCACCGCGGCCTCGACGCGCTTGGCGTCCACCACGGCCAGGCGCCCCCAGCGGAAGGCCAGCAGGTTCATGTCCACGCTGACGCCGTTGAGCCGGATGGCGGCCTCGAGAGAGGCGGTGCTGATCGGGAGCGCGCCGCTCTGGTAGGCGGCGCCCACCATGATGAAGTTGGACGCCATGTGGTCGTTGAAGAGCGCCTCGGCCATGGCTTGGGCGTCCACGTAGACGTTGGCGTCCTTGCGCGTCACGCGGTCGATGCTCATCAGGGTGCTGCCGAGCTCGGGGAACTGGAGCGTCGTGTCGACGACCATCCGGCCGGTGGGGATCTGGCTCGTCGAGACGGCCGCGATGCTGCGTCCCGACTCGGCCTTGTCGAGGTTGACCGG
Source organism: Candidatus Methylomirabilota bacterium (assembly GCA_035936835.1). Lineage (NCBI taxonomy): Bacteria > Methylomirabilota (SeqCode) > Candidatus Methylomirabilota bacterium. The sequence continues at coordinate 4,201 of DASYVT010000127.1, forward strand.
GTCCGTGGCGACGAGGAGGTCGAAGCCCAGGTAGAGGTCGGCGCCGCCGGCCGAGACCTTGTTGGAGCCCTCGATGGGCCGGGAGTCGATCCTGAGGTCCGAGACCACCGGTCCGCCTTTCTGCGAGAGCCCCGTCTGGTCGAGGCCGCGCACGTGGCGGCCGTCGAGCATGGCGGCCGTGCCCAGGATCTGGTTCACCGTGACGACGCCGGTGCCGCCGATGCCCATCATGTGCAGCGCAAAGCCGTCGCGGGGCACGCGCAGCGCGGGCTCCGGCAGTTCGGCGTCCAGCGGCGTCAGGCGCCGCTCGCGCGTG
>DASYVT010000128.1 GCA_035936835.1 Candidatus Methylomirabilota bacterium
ATGCCGACCATCCCGAAGGGCTCGGGCCACACCGAGGGCATCACCACCACGCGCGCGTCCGCGTAGGCAGCCTGGAGGTCAGCCCCATCGAGCCACCCGCGGAACTCGATCCGGTCGGCCGCACCGAGTCGGCCGGCCAAGCGCTCACTTGCCGCCCGCTCGGGTCCGTCTCCGGCCACGACCAGTTTCCAGCGCGAGCCCGACTGGGCCGCGGCCCGGATCAGCCGGTCCAGCCCCTTCTGCTTCACGAGACGCCCCACGAAGAGGACCGCCTCGCCCCGGTCCGGCTCTGACAGGAGAGGGAGCGCGGTGAACGGCGCGAGCACCGAGACCGACTGCCGCTCATAGCCCGACTGTGCCATGCACCGTGCCTGGTAGGTACTCAGCGCGAGGAATCGGACACTGCGGTGAGAGTCGAGCATGCCGCGGCAGCGACGGTACGAGTCCAGGAGCGCGCGCGGGCGCACGCTGTTGCAGTGGGTCAGAAACGCCGAGACGATGCACCCTCGGCCGAACGGGCGCTCGCACACTGTGTCCAGGACGGGCAGGTATCGCGCCGCCCCGGGGCAGTAGAAGCTGTGATTGTACACGCCCTGGACCACGGGGGCGTGGAGACGGCCCAATCGCAGAAGCTCTCCAGTTCCCGCGCCGTGTATGTGGATGATATCCGGCAACTCCTCCTCGAAGATGCGGCGCAGGGTTGCCAGAACCCGCTCGGTGACGCGCGGCTCGAAGCAGCCCGGCACTTCGTAGGCGCGCCGCCCACTCCTCACAGTGGAGCCCGGGTACTGGTGCACGACGACGTTGACGACCCCCTGCTCTTCGAGCGCGTCCAGGGCGTTGAAAAGAATCGTCTCCACGCCACCAACCCGGGCGTAGTGATTATTCAGGTGGAGAACCTTCACGCCGCGCGCTCCACCGTCCGAGCGGCGATGACGAGCTGCCCCTCCGCCAAACGCTTCGCCAGGGCGGGGACGGCGAGACAGAGCCTGTCGAGATGGGCGGTGAGACTCAGAGGCAGCCAGCCCGTAAGAAGCCGGAACTTGATCCGGCCGGTCACCCACGGCGTCGCGAAGTACTCGTGGTAGACCTCCCGCAGCCCGGCCTTTCCGGCCTCCCGCGCGAGCTCCGACCACGTGAGCAGGTAGAGATGGCCATCCGCATCCGGCTGGAACTGTCGCGCCTCGAGCGAGGATCGGTCGGCGACTTGGGACAGGGTGGGCACATGCGTGAGCAGCCGGTCGCCGTTGGGCGTCGTCACGATCAACAACCCCGCCGCGCCCAGCAGGGCACCCAGCCGCTCCAGAAGCGCATCAGGGTGTGCGACGTGCTCGATAACCTCGCCCAGCAGCACGATGTCGAACAGCCCGCGGAACGGCAACGCATCGGCGCTGGCGTTGACCCAGTGGACGCGCCCGCGCTCGTACTTGAGCCGAGCGTAGCGGAGGAACCCCGGTCGCAGGTCGACCGCGAAGACACGGTATCCCCGCTCGGCCAGGGTCAGGCTGAAGTTCCCCTGCGCACAGCCGACGTCCAGCACAGCAAGCTCCCCAGGCCCCCGGCCGAGGGCTGCCGCGCACCGCTCCACGGCAGCCAGCACCGCCTCGAAACGGGAGACGTACATCCGGTGCGAATTGGCGCGCGGATCTCCCGAATTGAGCTCGAGCCGGTCGTGCTCGTACAGAAAGAGGAAATCGGACTCCGACAACTGATCCGGCCCGGGGATGCGCATCGCCCTAGCGTCGGCCGGCGCCGATCAAGGCATCGCGGTACCAGGCGATGGTTCGGCGCAGGCCTTCCTCGAGGCCGACGCGCGGCTGCCAGCCGAGCACGCGCTTGGCCTTGGCCGCGTCGAGCCACTGGCGATCGATCTCACCCGCAAGCGTCCCCGTCCCGAGCACCTCGGGGACCAGATCCGGACGTCCCGCCAACTCCAAGATCAGCCGGACGAGGTCGAGCACACGCACCGGAGTGCCGTGCCCCGCGTTGAACGCCTCACCCCGGGTGTCTTCGATCCGCTCGGCGAGCAGCAGGGAGAGATCGACCACGTCGTCGATGTAGACATAGTCGCGCTCGGGTGACCTATCGCTCCGGGTGCTGGGCCGCCGCCCCTCGAGCGCCGCGCGCACCGTCTCGGGCACGAGGCGCGAAAAGTTCAGGTCGCCGGGGCCGTAAATGTTGGCGAACCGCGTGACCACCGCCGGCACGCCCCAGATCGCGTAGTAGCAGCGGGCGAGGAGATCGGCGCACGCCTTGGAGACATCGTAGGGGTACTGGGGCAGGAGCGGCAAGTCCTCGCGGTACGGCAGGTCGGTGTGGCTCCCGTAGGCCTTGTCGCTCGACGCAAACACCACGGCGCGCACGGCCCTCGAGGCGCGGCAGGCCTCGAGCAGATTCCAGGTCCCCTCGATGTTGGCCTTGAACGTGCGGAGCGGTTCCTTGTTCGCAGTCTCGACAAAGGCCTGGGCGCCCAGGTGATACACAACCTCGGGCTCGTATTCCGCGACCGTCCAGTTCAGGAGGGCGGCGTCCTCGAGGCTGCCGCGGACGACCGTGACGCGACTCTCGAGCCCGGGCCGGTCGAGGCTCGCGTCCGGCAGCTCGTCCCAGACCAGGCCGACCACCCGAGCCCCCAGAGCGGCCAAGCGGGCACTCAGCACCGAGCCCACGAAGCCCGTGAGGCCCGTGACCAGGACCGGGCGGTCCTTCCAGGACGCCTCCCGGCTCACCACACCCGCCACGGGGGCTCCCCGGAGACCCACAGCTCGTTGAGCGTGAGGGCGTCCTTGTAGGTGTCCATGCAGGCCCAGAAGCCCGTGTGGCGAAACGCCATGAGTTGGCCGTCCTTGGCCAGTCGCTCGAGCGGGGCGCCCTCGAGGACGTCGTCGTCGGCCAGGAAGTCGAAGAGTTCCCACCGGTAAACGAAGAAACCCCCGTTCACCCAGTCGTCGAGCACCGGTTTCTCGTCGAAGCGCGTGATCTGCCCGTCGTCCCGCACGTTGAGGATCCCGAAGGGAAGCCTCGGCCGAACGGCGGTGACGGTGCCGATGCGTCCGTGAGCGGCATAACGCCCCGAGTCGGCGGATATCCACGTCGGCGACGCCGTCGCCGTAGGTGGCCATGAAGAATTCGTCGCCACCGATCAGCGGTGCGATGCGCTTGAGGCGCCCGCCGGTTCGGGTGTGCTCGCCGGTGTCGGCGAACGTGATGCGCCAGGGTTCGGTCGCCCCGCTGAAGTACTCGCGGATCGCATCACCCCTGCTGCCTAGGCACAGGATGAACTCGCTCACGCCGTGCGCCGCGTAGATCTTCATGATGTGCCAGAGGATCGGGCGGCCGCCGATCTCGATCAGCGCCTTGGAGAGCGACTCGCCGTGCTCTCCCAGGCGTGTTCCCTTACCTCCGCAAAGGATGGCCAGTTTCATCGTCTCGTCCTTCGATCTTGGTCTTCGTTTCCTGCTGCAGAGTTCTACAGAGGATACTTCCGCCGCACGATGTAGGAGCAAGCATAATGCCAGAAAATTATATCCGAAAGGTGTGTACTTTCCGTGAGATTTTCACGTTTATCCATAGTTACTTACCGGCGGAGTCCAAAATCGGAGAACCGCGTCAGCGGCATTGGAAGACTCGAAACTACAAAAAATGGCACTCTTGCCTCCACAAAAAGAGCGGTTCTGTCGCAACGTGGAGCCTCAAGGGAGTACGGCAACCACCTGCCTGGCTGGTGTAGAGCCGAGTTGCGCCCTGGAACGTCATGACGCCGTGGAAAATCGAACGAGCCCAACTCCGTGCCGGAAAAGGCTGAAACTGGTATCCGGGGATCCTCAACGTCCCGATTGGCATCGCCGGGCGCTCGAGAATGGCATATCTCCTGCATACGTGCGTCATAGAGGATTGAATTCGACCTGACCGGCCTGCTGCCGGCGATGAGCAAGGACGCGAATGATCAAGGCAGTCACGATGGACTTCTGGGGAACACTGCTGCTGGACAGCCCCGCCGCCGACGAGCGTTATCGGCGCGAGCGGCTCGTGCGCATCTCCGAGGTGCTCACCGAGCGCGGCATCGAGGTGCCCATCCCGGCTCTCGCGCGGGGCTACGAAGAATCCCGCCGTCAGTTGACGAAGGTGTGGCGCGAGCTGCGCGATGTCCCCGTCGAGCGGCACGCGACGCTGCTGCTCCAGGCCGTGGACGTCGCGCTGCCCGGACGGCTCGGCGCGGGCGGTCTTGCCGCGGTCACCTGGGCCTACGCGAGCCCCGCCCTCGACGCGCCGCCGCCCGTCGATCCCGGTGCCGCGGCCGCCCTCGAGGCGCTCGCCGAACGGGGCATCGCAGTCTGCCTCGTCTCGAACACGCTGCGAACGCCCGGCGCGGTGTTGCGGCGGATCCTCAAGAACGAAGGCCTGCACGAGGCGTTCACGAGCATGGTCTTCTCGGATGAGTGCGGCATTCGCAAGCCGGCTTCCGGTATCTTCCATCAGGCTCTCAGCCGCCTCGGGGTAGCCCCCCAGCACGCCGTACACGTGGGCGACGACGCCAGGCTCGACGTCGAGGGGGCACGGCTGGCGGCTATGCGGGTCATCCAGGTCGGTGGTGACCGGGCCTGCGACACTCTGCCGGACGCCTTCATCCAAAGCCTGAGCGAGCTGCCCGCAGCCCTGGACTGGCTCGAGGCGCCCTGGAGTTCCCGGAGCGTGGCGTTGGGAACTTTGACACAGACTACCGGATTCCGGTAGTCTACGGTCCCTTATGCTCACTCCCTGCCGCCCTGCCGTCCTCGCCGCAATCCTCCTTGCCCTCGTCACGTGCGGGCTTGCCCTCGTCACGTGCGGGACACCAGGGACCGTTTCGGCCCAGCCTGCGGCAAAGAACCAGACCTTGATCGCCGCCGTGACGAGCAATCCCGCCGCCGCCCCGCAGCTCACGGCGCGGGAGGTGGCGGCAGGTGCGCCCGACAACGCGGCGCCGATCGTGGGCGAGGTGGTGGGCCTGCTCCCGTCGGGCCAGCGCCTGTTCCTGGCACCGCTCGTCGTCTCGGCTGCCATCGCGACGCTGGTCGCGCCGCAGCGGCGACCGCAGGCGCCCGCGATCGCCTGCGCGGCGATCCGGGCCGTGCCGGCCGCGGAGCGGAACGCCGTGGTGCCCGCCATCGTCGCGGCAGCCGTCGCCATGGCGCCCTCGGCCCGCCTGCAGATCGTGGTCTGCGCGACCGATGCCGTCCCACGGCTGGCCGCGGCCATCGCCGCCGCCGGGCTGCCTCCCGTCCAGGCACAGCTGGCCTCGCCACCAACCTCGCCCCCGCCCGACAGCACGATCGGGCGGGATGTGCTCTTTCCCATTCCGCAGACCTGCGCCAGCGCGCCGTGCCCGTGACGGGCGGACGGCCATCACCCCTGTGGACTCACACCACTGACCGTGGAGGCGCGACTATCGCAAAACTGGTTTAGTCGGTTGGCCCGGCGCAGCAGCCTGCGCTCGGCGGCCTCGGCCGCAATGTGCCTCGCGGCCTTTCTGCCCACCCCGGCGTGGGCGCTCAACTTCGAGGAATGGGTCAGGGGACTGACCGTCACGCCCTTCCTATCTGAAAAGGTCGAATACGAGAGCAACGTGTTCCAGACGCCGAACAGAGCCAGGAGCGACACGGTCTTCAAGACCATCCCGGGTTTCCTGGCGGAGCTGTCGCGGCGCCCGCTCAGCGCGAGCGTCGGCTACCGCGCCGAGATCCTCAACTACGTCACGCTGACCGGCCAGAACACCACGAACCACTTCGCCGTAGCGCAACTGAAGCTCGACATGCCGCGGCTCACGCTCCAGTTGCGGGACGACTTCACCGAGACGACCAGCCCGCCGGGCAACGAGCTCACCGGGCCGGTCAAGAGCGAGACCAACGTGCTCGCGCCGACGGCAGAATACCGTCTGACCGAACGCTTCTCCGCGAGCGCGAACTACGCGTGGACGCACCTCCACTTTCCGGCCAATTCCGCGGCCGCAAGCTCGTCCAACGCCCAGCAGAACCAAGCCGTGCAGCAACTGGACAGCGATTTGCAGCTCGGCGGCGCCACGCTGTGGTGGAAATTCCTGGCGAAGTCGGACGTCGGCCTGAGCCTCCAGTACGGCGTCCAGACCTTCAACAACGACTCCAATCGCGACAATCGCCAGGAGATCGTCGCACTCGTGCTCCGCGGCGACGTGACATCGAAGCTGTCGTCGACCTTCAGGATCGGCATCGAGCGCTGGGAATCGGTCAACGGCACCGTCCCGGGCTACACCGGCCTCATCATGGGCGGCGGCTGGATGTTCCAGGCGACCGAGCGCACCCAGTTCACCCTGAACACAGACCGGAGCCCGCAGCTGTCCGTCTTCGAGAGCGCCCAGTACTACATCAACAGCTCGGCGTGGCTCGGCGTCCGCCACGAGTTCCCATCGCGCAAGGTCGCGTTCTGGCTCCGGACGGGCGCCGGCGAGGACGCGTACACCACCAAGCAGCTCACGGCCAACGGCGTCACGACCAAGTACCGCCAGGACACGCTGGTCGGCGCGGCCCTCGGCCTCGACTACGCCATCCAGCCGTGGCTGCGCACGGGTATCGAGTACTCCTTCAAGCAGCGGACGTCGAACTTCTCCCAATTCAACTATGACGACAGCAAGATCTCTGGTAGGATTACCCTGGAGTTCTAAATAAAGACTTCCAGAGCCCTGCTTCCGCTCCTGCTATTCGCGAGCCTCGCGCTCGTTTGGGGTCCGGCTGCCCGGGCGCAGGAGTACGTCATCGGCGCCCGCGACGTGCTCAAAGTCACGGTCTGGGGTCAGGACGACCTCACCAAGGAATACCTGGTTGACCCGGATGGCTACGTCTCCTTCCCGTTCATCGGGCGGGTCAAGGCCACGGGGCTGACGCCGACGGCGTTCGCCGCAGAGCTCGGAGCCAAGCTCGAGAAGGACTATCTCGTCAACCCGCAGGTGCTCGTCTCGGTCAAGGAGCATCTCTCGCAGAAGGTGCACGTCAGCGGCGAGGCCGAGAAACCGGGCGTGTACTACTTGAGCGGGCCGACCACGGTTCGCGACATCATCACCCGCGCCGGCGGGCTGTCGAGGTTGGCGGGCAGCCAGATCGTGCTCCTGCGGGCGGAGACCCTGCGCGGGTTGGAGGGCAAGGGCCCCGAAGCCGGGACGTTTCGGCTCAGTGTCGCGCGGGTGCTCGCGGGCGACTCTGCCGAAAACGTCGCCGTGGCAGACGGCGACACGCTCGTGGTGCCCAAGGGCAACACGTACTTCGTCTTCGGCGAGGTCAGGAAGCCGGGCGCCTATCAGCTCGACAAGGACACCAACGTGCTCGAAGGGATCACGCTGGCCGGCGGATTTACCGACAAGGCGGCGCCGGGTCGTGTTCGCGTTATCCGCAGCACCCCGGGCGGCCAGCAAGTCATCAGCGTGGACATGAACGACGTCATCAAGGGGGGCCGGCGGGACAAGGCCATCCCGCTCCGCGAGAATGACGTCGTGGTGGTGCCCGAAAGTTTTTTTTAGTCACGGAGCCAAAGGTGAAGGGGTTTGCCCCGAAATAAGCTCATGAACAGCGAGAGAGGCGAATCGAACGCGGACGTTCACCTGAAGGACCACCTCCGTCTGCTCCTCAGGCACCGGTGGCTCATCACGGCCGTCTTCGTCGTCACGGCGGTCACGGGCACCGTGTGGACATTACTGCAGACCCCGATCTACCAGGCCGCCGCCACGGTGCTCATCGAGCCGGAGCTGCCCAAGGTCCTCAACATCCAGGACGTCACTTCGATCGGTTCGGGCGCGATGGAGTACTACCGCACCCAGTACGCGCTCATGACGAGCCATCCGGTGTTGCAGAACGCCGTCGACGCGCTCAAGCGCGGCAACCGCACCGCGGCTCTCGCGGCGTTGGGCGCGGGCCCCGACCCGCACGTGAGGCCCACGGTGCTGCAGAACGTCGTCGACGCGCTCAAGCGCGGCAACCGCACCGCGGCTCTCGCGGCCTTGGGCGGGGGGCCCAACCCAAACGTGAGCCCCACGGGCTCGGTGTCGGTCGAACCCGTCCGCAACACCCAGCTCGTGCTCGTGCGCTTCGAGCACCCCGACCCCGCCGTGGCGGCCGAGGTGGCGACGGCCGTCGCCCAGGCGTACGTCAAGTACAACCTCGACGCCAAGCTCAAGGGCACGCGCGACGCGCTGGCCTGGCTCAACGATCAGATGTCCGGGCTCAGGAAGAAGGTCGAGGACTCCTCGACGGCGCTGCAGAACTACCGGGTCAAGGCCGGTATCCTCGGCATCCAGGAGCAGCGGGCGCTGACCCAGCAGAGAGGCCAGGAGGTCAACCGGACGCACCTTGAGGCGCAGGGCCAGCGCCTCTCCCTCGAAGGCAAGCTGAACGCGCTCAACCGCATCGCGCGGGAACAGGCCACGACCGAGAACCTGTCGACGGCCGTGGGCGATCCGCTGATCCGCAAGCTCGCGACCGAGCTGGCGGAGCTGCAGCTGCAGCGGTCCAAGCTCTTGCAGACCTACAAGGAGCGCCACCCAGAGGTGCTCAAAGTGGACGCGCAGATCCAGCAGCTGACCCAGCGGCTGGACGCCGACATCCGAAAGGCGCTCCGCTCCCTCGAAACCGAATACCGCGTCGCGAAGTCGCGCGAGGACTCGCTCCTGAGCTCCGTCACCCGCCTCCGCACCGAGGGACAGCAGCTCAACGAGAAGGAGATCCAGTACGGCACGCTCCAGCGCGAGCAGGAGTCGAACCAGCAGCTCTACGAAGCCGTGCTCAAGCGCGTGAAAGAGACCGGCGTCCAGGGCGGGCTCGACAGCAACAACGCGCGCGTGGTCGAAGAGGCTACCGTGCCGGGGGCGCCGGTCCGCCCGCACAAGCAGCTCGCGCTCCTGATGAGTCTGATGCTCGGGCTCGGGCTCGGCCTCGCGGCGGCCGTGACGGTCGAATACTTCGACACGAACGTCAAGTCGCCGGAGGACATCGAGCGCGCCCTCGGGCTGCCCGTCATCGCCATCGTACCGGCCTTCGAGGTCAGGCGCTTGATGGCCCACAAGCGCCCGGCGCCTGCGGAGGCGGCCGGCATACCGGGCATCCTCATCGCCGAAACGGCGCCCAAGTCGCTCGCGGCTGAGGCCTACCGGACGCTGCGCACCAACATACAGTTCGCCGGCCTCGACCGGCCCTGCCGGTCCATCGTCATCACCTCCGCGACGCCGTCGGAGGGCAAGACGACCACCGTCGCCAATTTCGGCGTCGTCTGCGCCCAGGCGGGCTCGCGCGTCTGCGCCGTGGACGCCGACCTGCGCAGGCCGTCGTTCCACCGCGTCTTCGGCATGGACAACAAGCGCGGGCTCACGACGGCCCTCCTCGAGGGAAAGACGCTGGCGGACGTCGCCGTGCCGACCCGCGTCCCTGGACTGTCCGTCGTCGTGAGCGGCCCCCTGCCGCCCAACCACGCCGAGCTGGCGGCTTCGCAGCGGATGCGGGATCTGCTCGAGGCGGGCGCGCGCGACTTCGACCTCATCCTCTGCGACACGCCGCCGGTGCTCTTGGTCTCGGACGCGGTAGCGCTCTCCGCGCGGTGCGACGGCGTCATCCTGGTGGTGCGCGTGGGCGGGGTGTCCACCGCCGCCGCGCGCCGGGCCGTCGAGCAGATCGCCGCCGTCAAGGGCCGCATCCTGGGCGTGCTGCTCAATGCGGTCGACATGCGCCGCGACGGCTACTACGCCGAGCACCAGCGCTACTACCATGCCTACTACGGCAGCGACTCCAAGGGGTGACGGCAGGGCGGCACCGCTCGGGTCCGCCGGCATCCTTCTCCTCTCCGTCGCGCTGCTCTGGCCCGC
>DASYVT010000129.1 GCA_035936835.1 Candidatus Methylomirabilota bacterium
GAAGGCGCGGACGGCGGACCTCGGCAAGGCGATCGCGGAGGCCGTGTAGCGGCCGCCCGCCTCCCGCCACAGCTCCTACCGCCCGGTGAACTTCGGCGGGCGCTTGTCCTTGAAGGCCTGGACGCCTTCCTTGTGGTCGGCGGTCTGGCGCACCAGCCCCATGTGCGAGGAGACGAGGTCGAGGTGCGTGCGCAGGTCGAGGCGCATGGACTGGTAGACCAGCCTCTTTATCATCCTTATAGGTATCTGCGGCCCGTCGGCGATCTGGCGCGCGAGCGCGTAGGTCTCCTCCGCCAGCTTGTCGGCGGGGACGACGCGATTGACGATCCCGAGCTCGAGCGCCTTGGGCGCCTCGATGAAGTCGGCGGTCCAGAGCAACTCGAGCGCCTTGGCCGTGCCGACGAGGCGCGGCAGGAAATAGGTGTCGCCGTCGCCGGGCACGAGCCCGACGCGGACGTAGCCCGTCGAGAAGCGCGCGGTGTCGGCGGCGATGCGCAGGTCGCACATCACCGACATGCCCATGCCGGCGCCCACCGCCACGCCGTTGATCATCGCGATGACGGGCTTGTCCATCTGCTCGAGCGTCTTGGGCACGCGGTGGATGCCCTCCCAGAGCCCGTTCTTGCCGTCGAGCGCCGAGGGCTCGCCCTGGCCCATGCGCGCGACGTCGCCGCCCGCGCAAAACGCCTTGCCGGCACCCGTCACCACGACCACGTTGACGTCGGGGTCACGCTGGGCTTCGTTGAGCGCCCAGGCCCACCGGTCGATCATGGGCCCGGTGAACGCGTTCATCTTCTCGGGGCGGTTGAGCGTGAGCGTGGCGACCTTGTCCTTGACGTCGTAGAGCAGCTCGTCGGTCTGGGCGGTCATGGCTCTCCTCAGGAGGCGACGGTGGTCGCCGAAAACTTGCGGTTGCGGTGCTCGCCGGAGGTGACAGGCGGGTACTTGGCCGGGTTGCCGGGCCCCTCGCAGCTCGGCAGGCACTCGATCAGCGCGTCGTAGTTCGGCTGGTGAAAGAAGGCGAGCGAGATGCGCTGTGTGCCGAGCTTCGCGTCGCGCGGCGGATTGAGCACACGGTGGAGCGTTGAGATCCACTTGTCGTTCGTCCAGTGCATCATGAGATCGCCGATGTTGACCACGAAGGCATCCGGCACCGGCAGCACGTCGAGCCACTCGCCCTGCCGGGTCTTAACCTGGAGGCCGCCCGGCGCGTCCTCGATCTTCAGAATCGTCATCGTGCCGTAGTCGGTGTGCTCACCGGCGCGGAGCTGCCCGGGCAGCGGCGGCTCTGCCTGGTCAGGGTAGTTGATCGCCCGCACGCGGCTCGCGTGCTTGTCGATCCTGTCGGCGAAGAAGCGCTCGGGCAGGTCGAGCGCGACGGCGAAGACGCGCATGATGTCGGCGGCCAGCCGCTCCATCTCCCGATAGTAGGCGCGCCACACCGAAGGCAGCTCGGGCGGCTTCTCGGGCCAGACGTTCGGAACGAAGTGCGGCGCTCCCTCGGGCCCACGAAAGTAGGCGGTGTCGGGGACGTCCATCGGCCCCTCGTAGAGGCCCTCCTTGACGTCGGCGGGCGCGGCCCTGCCGAGCCCGTAGGAGAGCGCCTCTTCCCCGATCGGGCCGTAGCCGCGGCTCCGGTCGCGCCCGCGAGCCTTCATCTTCTCCTCCAACGGAAGCGCGAAGAATCGCTTCGAGACGTCGTACATCGCGTCGACCTGCTCGCGCGGCACGCCGTGCCCCGTGACGATCAGGAACCCGATCTCCTCGCACGCCGCGCCCACCTTGGGCGCCACGCGACGCCGCCCGTCGGCGGAGCCGGCGAGAAAGGGCGCGATGTCGATGAGCGGAACTTCGCGGAGAGCCATGGGATCTGAGCGCTGCGGGGTCCTAGTCCTTCGGGAGTCCGAGCACCCGCTCGCCCAGGATGTTGCGGAGGATCTCCGAGGTGCCGGCGCGGATCCCGCTGCCGCGGGCGAGCAGCGCGTAGAACTCCCACTGGCCGTCGTCGGGGGCAAGCGCGCTCGGCGCGGCGATCTGCGAGTAGGGGCCGATGACCTCGGTGGCGACGTCGGCCAGCTCCTGGTCCACCTGGCTCCAGAAAAGCTTGGAGGTCGAGCCCTCCGGGCCCGGGTGCGCGCCCTGGAGGATCCTGGTCAGGCTTCGGTAGCCGTTGAGCTGGAGGCAGCGCTCTGCGACCTGGAGACCCGCGATCTTCTGTCTCAGCACCGGATCCTTGGATGCCGGCTTGCCGTTTCGCATCGTACGCTTCGAGAGCGCGATCAGGCGTTCGAGCGCCGTGCGCAGGCTGATGTGGCGGATCATGGTCAAGACGTCGCGCTCGTGGGCCAGCGTCGTGATAGCCACGCCCCATCCCTCGTTGACCTTGCCGACCACGTTCGACGCCGGCACGCGCACGTTCTCGAGGAAGACCTCGTTGAACTCGGCCTCGCCCGTGATCTGCCGGAGCGGCCTGATGCTGATGCCCGGCGTCTTCATGTCCACGAGGATGAAGGTGATGCCCTTGTGCTTGGCGGCGCTGGGATCCGTGCGGACCAGGAAGAACCCCCACTCGGACACGTGCGCCATGCTCGTCCAGACCTTCTGGCCGTTGATGACGTACGAGTCGCCGTCGAGGACGGCGCGCGTCTGGAGATTGGCCAGGTCGCTGCCGGCGTTGGGCTCGGAGAAGCCCTGGCACCAGATCTCCTCGGCGTTCAAGATCTTGCCGAGGTGACGCGCCTTCTGCGCGGCCGTGCCGTGGGTCATGAGCGTGGGACCGAGCATGGAAATGCCGCCGCGGTTGACCGGCTGCGGCGCCTCGGTCCGCGACATCTCTTCGTAGAGGATGATCTGCTCCATGAGGGACGTGCCGCGGCCGCCGTACTCGGCGGGCCAATCGAGCCCGACGTAGCCCGCCTTGTGCAGCGTGCGCTGCCACTCGCGCAGCCGGTCCACTTCCTGCCGGTCGGCGCGCGAGGCGGCGAAGGCCCGGCCCTTGAGGTCGGCCGGCACGTTCTCGAGGAGCCAGGCGCGGGCCTCGGCGCGGAAACGCTGCTGCTCTAGCGTGAAGTCGAAGTCCATGGAGTGCTCTCCGGGCGCGCGCTACACCAGGCCGGGATCGGGCTTGGCGGTGACGCCGTTGATCTTCCACTGGCCGCTCTCGAGCACCAGCTCGTAGAACGCCTCGATGCTGTTGCCGTTGGCGCCGCGGATCTTCACCGAGAGGTAGACGTGGCCGTTCGGCGCGACGGCGGATGCCGCGATGGTGGCGAAGGTCGAGTGGGCGATCTCCGGGTATCCCATCTTGACCATCTGCTCGAAGGCGGGACGGCTGAACTGCTCCTTGATCTCGGAGGACGCGAACGTGTACGCCGTGTCGAAGTCGCCGCGGCGGAACGCTTCGAGCTGCTTGATGACGGGCTCGGTCGCCTCCTTCGGCGCGGGCTTCGCCGTCTGCGCCAGCGCGGGCAGCGCCGGCACGAGCAGGAGCAGCGCGAGGATGAGAGTGTACATAGGCCTTTAGTGCATCACCGAGCCGCCATCGACGTTCAGCGCCTGTCCCGTGATATTCCGCGCTTCTTCCGACGCGAGGAACGTCGCGGCCCAGCCGATGTCCTCGGGCGTCTGCTCGCGCTTCAGGGGGATGATGTCGCCGATGCGCTTGTCGAAGACCTGGCGCGCCGTCATTCCCTTGAAGGCGGGGTTCGTGTCGGCGAGGTACTGGGCGAGCTTCTGCCAGAAGGCCGTCCACAGCACGCCGGGGCAGATCGCGTTGACGGTGATCCCGTGCACCGCCAGGTCCTTGGCGAGCACGCGCGTGAAGGTGATGACGCCGCCCTTGGCGACCGAGTAGGGCGGCATGGTCTGGGCCGCCAAGGGCCCGGCGATGGAGGCAATATTAATGATACGGCCCGCCTTCCGCTCGATGAAGTAGGGCGCGATCTCCTTGCACGTGAGGAAGACCGACTTGAGGTTGACCGCGTAGGTTGTGTCCCAGTCCTCTTCCGAATTATTGGTGAAGGGCATGCCGGGCGCGGAGGCCATGCCGGCGTTGTTCACCAGGATGTCGATCCGGCCGAGATCCTTCTTGATTCGATCGATCGAGGCCTTGACGTCGGCGGCCTTGGTCACGTCACAGCGCATTGATACCGCATTGCGCCCGAGGGCTTGGACTTCCTTCACCACGGCCTCGGCGTTGGCGTCCTGGATGTCAGGGATGGCGATGTCGGCGCCCTCCTTGGCCATGCACAACACGATGCCACGCCCGATGCCCGCGCCGCCGCCGGTCACCACCGCCACCTTGCCCTGGAGTCTCATCGCTTCGTCTCTCCTGTCGTGACTGCGTAGCGTTCCAGCACGGCGCGATCCACCTCGAGGCCGAGCCCGGGCCGCTCGGGGACCCCGATGATAGCACCGGCGCGCTTGAGCGGCTCGGTCGCCAACTGTTCGCGGAAGGGATTGGGCGTCCTGTCGAGCTCGAACCACAGCTCGCCCGGGATCAGCGCCGCCGGATTCGGCGGCAGCGAGGCCGCCCATTGAACGCTCGCGTGGAGCCCCACCGCGCTGCCCCAGACGTGCGGATAGACCGTGACGCCCCACGTGTTGGCCAGCGCGGCGATGCGAGCGGCCTCGGTGAAGCCGCCGCAGCCGCAGATGTCCGGCTGGAGGATGTCCACGCAGCGGCGCGCGACGAGCGCGCGGAAGCCGAAACGCGCGTACTCGGCCTCGCCTCCCGAGATGGGTATCGTGAGCGCCCGCTTCACCTGCAGGTAGCCGTCGAGGTCCTCGGGCACCACCGGCTCCTCGAACCACGCGATGTCCAGGGGCTCGATGAGGCGCCCGAGCCGGATGGCCGTCATGGCGTCGTAGGCGTGGTTGGCGTCCACCGCGAGGCGACACTCCCGGCCGATCGCGTCGCGCACCGCCCGCGCATTGCGCGCGTCCTCGTCCACTCCGAAGCCGACCTTGAGTTTCATCAAGCGAAACCCGTCGTTGATATAGGCGCGCGCCTCGGCGGCGAGCGCGGCGGCGTGGTCGGGGACGTCGTGACGGTAGAGTCCCGTCGCGTACGCCGTGAGCTGAGTGCGGAACGCGCCGCCCAGGAGCTTGGCCACGGGCTGGCCGAGGATTTTGCCCTTGAGGTCCCACAGCGCAATATCCACCGCCGAAAGCGCCGCCACAGGGAAGCCCGTGCGGCCGTAGTCGCGCATCGCCGCGTAGAGCTCTTCCCAGATGACCGTCGTGTCCATGGGGTCGCGGCCGATGAGCCGCGGCGCGTAGAGTTCGTCGATGATGGTCCGGCTCGGGGCGGGCGGCCCGTAGGCCTCGCCCCAGCCGGAGCGGCCGTCGTCGGCCACGATCTCGACCAGCATGGCCGTCCGCGCGGTGACGTGGGCTTGAGAATATGCGAACGCCTCGGCCGGTGTCAGCTCCACGCGCAGATGGTAGGTTCTAATCCGTTCGATTTTCATGGCGCCGGCCATTCTATACTGGCGCGCACCCCAACCCAACCGTGCCAAACCCTACGCTGGAGGAGACACCCCATGGCAGGCCCCGAGCTTCGCAGCAGGAACTGGTTCGGCAAGAAGGACCTCGACGGTTTCGCCCATCGCTCCTGGCTCAAGGCCGAAGGGTGGAGCGACCAGATGTTCGACGGCCGCCCCGTCATCGGCATCGCCAATTCCTGGTCGGAGCTGACCACCTGCAACTCGCATCTCCGCCAGGTTGCAGAGGCCGTCAAGCGCGGGGTGCTCTCGGCCGGCGGCTTCCCGCTCGAGTTCCCGACGATCTCGCTGGGCGAAGTCCTCATGAAGCCCACGACCATGCTCTTCCGGAATCTCATGGCCATGGACGTGGAGGAGTGCATCCGCGCCTACCCGCTCGATGGTGTAGTCCTCCTGTCGGGCTGCGACAAGACGACGCCGGCGATGCTGATGGGCGCCGCCTCGGCCGACGTGCCGGCCATCATGGTCACGGGCGGGCCCATGCTGCGCGGCATGTGGGGGCAGGAAGAGCTCGGCTCGGGCACCGACAACTGGCGCTACTGGGCCGAGCTGCGCGCCGGCCGCCTGTCTGAGGAAGAATGGTGCGAGATGGAGTCGTGCATGTCCCGCTCGGCGGGGCACTGCATGGTCATGGGCACGGCTTCGACCATGGCCGCGATGGCCGAGGCGCTCGGCATGACGCTGCCCGGCAACGCGGCCATCCCCGCGCCCGACTCGCGGCGCATGGCGCTCGCCGAGATGAGCGGGCGCCGCATCATGGACATGGCGCGTGAAGGGCTCAAGCCGTCGAAGATCCTCACCGCCAAGGCCTTCGACAACGCGATCCGCGCCGACATGGCCATCGGCGGCTCGACCAACGCGATCATCCACCTGGTCGCCATCGCGGGACGGGCCGGCGTGGAGCTTCCGCTCTCGCGCTTCGACGAGCTGTCGCGGACGACGCCGTTTCTGGTCAACGTGCGCCCCTCGGGCAAGTATCTGATGGAAGACTTCTTCTACGCGGGCGGGCTACCCGTGGTCCTGAAGGAGCTCCTGCCGCTCCTCCACCGCGACGCGCCCACCGTCACGGGCGCGTCCATCGCCGAAAACGTGGCGAGTGCTAGAAACATGAACCCGGACGTCATCCGGTCGCTCGCGATGCCGATCTCGAGCGAGGGCGGTACGGTCATCCTGACGGGCAACCTCTGCCCGAGCGGCGCCGTGCTCAAGCAGTCGGCCGCCTCGCAGCATCTCCTGACCCATCGTGGGCGCGCCGTCGTCTTCGAGGACCACCACGACCTGCACGCGCGGATCGACGACCCGGATCTTCCGGTGGACGAAACTTCCGTGCTCGTCCTCAAGCGGGTCGGGCCCAAGGGCGCGCCCGGCATGCCCGAGTGGGGGGCCGCGCCCATCCCGCAGAAGCTCCTCAAGAAGGGCGTCAAGGACATGGTCAGGATCTCCGACGCCCGCATGAGCGGCACCTCCTACGGGACCGTGGTCCTTCACGTCTCGCCCGAAGCGGAGGTGGGCGGACCGCTGGCGCTGGTGGAGAACGGGGACGAGATCGAGCTCGACGTGCCGAACCGCCGCCTGACGCTCCGCGTCCCGGACGAGGAGCTGGCGCGCCGCCGGGCGCTCTGGAAGCCGCGCCCTCCCCACTTCACACGGGGCTACGGCAGGCTCTTCCTCGACCACGTGCTCCAGGCCCACGAGGGAGTGGATTTCGATTTCCTTCGCGGGCAGACGCCGGTGAGGTCGGAGGACACAGCGGGCCCGAGCCACTCGTAGCCGCGCTCAGATCCCCGCTGCGGGCCCGAGGAAGCCGCCCGCGCTTCTGAGCCTCCGCCGCGCCTCGACGGCCGTGACGCGGCGCCGCGCCATCACGACCGCGACCTTGGCGCTCCCGCCCGCCTGATCGAGAAGCTTCCCGGCGCGCGCCGCGCTCACTTGCCCGAGATCCCGCACGAGCCGCCGGGCGCGGGCGCGGAGCTTAGCCGAGCGCGGCTGGAGATCCACCATCTGGTTGCCGTGGACCTTGCCGAGCCGCGTGAAGGCGGCGGTGGTCAGCGTGTTAAGGGTGAGCTTGGTCGCGGTCCCCGCCTTGAGCCTGGTCGAGCCCGCGAGCACTTCCGGCCCGACCCTGAGGGCGATGACAATTCGTGCCGCCGCGTGAGGCACTGAAGGATTGCACGTCACGAGCACGGTGAGCGCGCCGCGCCTGCGGGCCTCGCCGAGCGCCGCGCGGACAAAGGGCGTGACGCCGCTCGCGGCGATGCCCACGACCGCGTCGCGACGATCGGCCCGCCCGCGGACCGCGCGGGCTCCCGCGCGGGCGTCGTCCTCGGCGCCCTCCACCGAGCGGAACACCGCCCGCCGCCCGCCGGCCATGACCGCCTGGACCTGGCCGGGGCGCGTATTAAAGGTAGGGGGGCACTCGGCCGCCTCGATGACCCCCAGCCTGCCGCTCGTGCCGGCGCCCACGAAGATGAGCCTGCCGCCGCGGCTGAGGCGCGCCACTATGGCCGTGACCGCGCGGCCGATGGCCGGGGCCGCCCTGCCGACGGCCTTCACCGCTTCGCGATCGGCTCGGTTCATCAAACGCGCGATCGCGACGGGGCTCAGCCGGTCGAGCGCGCGGCTTCGCGGGTTGGGGCGCTCGGTGGGCAGGCGGTCGTAGTGAATCCTCGCCATGCTCCTCACCACTTCCACAATGCGGATGACGGGACCGCATGCAGCTTCGATCCGAAGGGGACGATCCGATTGCCCATGTAGAGGACGATCCCCCGGTGGAACCGCCGCCCGGCTATATCCTCCAGGATGGAAAGGCCGCGGAAGTCATCGCCGCTGAGATTCTCAGCCGTCTTGACCTCGATCCCGATGATCCGGCCATCGACCTCCAGGACGACATCCACCTCCGCACCCTTCTGGCTCCGGAAATGGAACACCTCAGGCCTCTTCATATGCCAGGAGGCCTGCTTCACCAATTCCATCGTCACGAAATTCTCGAACAACCTGCCAAACACCTCCCGATCGGCTTCCAGGCGTTCCCGGGACAGTCCCAGCAAGGCCGCCGCTAAACCCGTGTCCGCGAACAGGAGTTTCGGCGTCTTCGTGGCCCGATTGCCCAGATTCCTCGACCAGGCCGGCACGGTACGGATCAAGAAGGTGGTTTCCAGCAGCGACATATAGCGCTGCAGGGTCGTGTACGAGATGCCGATCGCGCTGTTGATGCTCGCCAGATTCAAGACTCCGCTTGTCCGAGCGGCGAGCAGGGCAAGCAACCGTGGCAGCGCGGTCAGTCCCTCGATGTTCGCGAGGTCGCGTATGTCCCGCTGGAGCACGCCGGTCACGTAGGAGCCGAACCAGGCTCGGCGCCGGCCTTCATCCCGTCTGTAAACCGCGGGATAGCCGCCACGGAGGACACGACCGAGAATCTCCCTCCGCCTTACCCGAAGAGGCGCAGATGGGAGGCGGGCTCCCAAGAGGACGTCCACGAACCCCTCCCGGCGTCCGGCGATCTCACCCTGAGACAGCGGCCAGAGGGTCAGATGCTCCATTCGCCCGACCAGGGAATCGGCGATCCGCGGGATCATGAGCACGTTCGCTGACCCCGTCAGAAGGAACCTGCCGGGCCGGCGCCGTCGATCAACGACCGCCTTCATGGCCAGGAACAGCTCCGGCACGCGCTGAACCTCGTCGATCGCGACCAGCGTGTCGAACTGTTCGACAAACGCCGTAGGGTCCGCCTTCGCAGACGCCAGAGTCGTGGCATCGTCCAACGTCACGTATCGATTCTTGGGAACGAGCGTCCGGGCAAGGGTGCTCTTTCCCGTCTGACGCGCGCCGACAAGCAGGGCCACGGGCGTATCGCCCAGCGCCGCCTTCAAGTTCGTCTCGATATGTCTCCGAATCATGGGTATATTTTACCCATTGAATGGTGAATTTCTACCCACTATTCGATGAGCCCGAACCCCGTAAACGCGGTTTACGTCCTGGACCCAAGACCATCCATCTCGCTTGGTCCAGCCGTAAGTCGGGCCTACTATAAAGGTCCATGGCCGCCGTCCTGTCGGGCCTCGACGTGCTGGTCTCGCGGTTCCCGTCTCTCCTTCACGGGCGCACCGTCGGCCTTCTCTGCCACCAGGCTTCTGTCACCCGCAACCTAAGTCATGCGGCGCGCGCCATCGGCGCTATCCGCGGCGCGAAGCTCCGCCGTCTCTTCGCGCCGGAGCACGGCCTCATGGGAGCCGCCCAGGACCACGCGAAGATCGGCGCCGAGCGCGACGCGCTGACCGGTCTCCCCGTCGTGAGCCTGTACGGTAAGCGCCTCGCCCCCGACCCGCGCGCGCTCGAAGGGCTCGACGCCCTCGTGGTGGATCTCCAGGACGTGGGCGCGCGTTATTACACCTTCGTCTGGACGATGGCGCTCGCCATGCGCGGGGCCGCGCGGGCGGCACTGCCGGTGGTCGTGCTCGACAGGCCGAATCCGCTCGGTGGCGAGAAGCTCGAAGGCAACATGCCGGATCCGCGCTTCGCCTCGTTCGTCGGTCTCTATCCCCTGCCGACGCGACACGGCATGACGATCGGCGAGCTGGCGGGCTATCTCAACGACACGCACGGGCTCGGATGCGACCTGACGGTGGTGCCGATGCTCGGCTGGCAACGCGCCATGCGCTGGGAGGACACGGGGCTGCCCTGGGTGGCGCCGTCGCCGAACATGCCGACGCCGGACACGGCCCGCGTCTATCCCGGCGGCTGCCTCGTCGAGGGCACGAATCTCTCCGAAGGCCGCGGCACGACGCGGCCGTTCGAGTGGATCGGCGCCCCCTTCCTCGACGGGTCGCGGCTGGAGCGGGCGCTTACGCGCAGGCGGCTGCCGGGAGCGCGCTTCCGCGCGATCGGCTTCGAGCCCGCCTTCCACAAATGGAAGGGGCGGCGCTGCGGCGGCGTGCAGGTCCACGTGAGCGATCCGGAGCGGTTTAAACCCGTCGCGACCTACATCGCGCTCCTAGCCGAGGCGCGCAGTCAGGCCCCGCGACACTTCAGGTGGCGGAAGCCGCCGTACGAGTTCGAGCGGCGCACGCTCCCCATCGATCTCCTCGGCGGCGGCCCGTCCATTCGCCGCGCGATCGAGGATGGGGCGCCACTCGGGCGCCTCGAAGCCTCCTGGCGCCGCGACCTCGCCGGCTTCGCCCGCGCGCGCCGCCCGTTCCTTCTCTATAGATGACACTCGAGACGCTCGTGGGCCGCCGTCTCATGTTCGGCCTGCCGGGACCCGACCTGAGCGACGCCGATATTCGTCTGTTCCGCGAGACACAGGCGGCAGGCCTCATGCTGTACCGGCGCAACTTCGAGACGCCCGAGCGCCTTCACCGCCTGCTGACAGGCCTCGAGGAAGCGCTCGGCCGCAGGTTGCTGGTTGCCACCGACCATGAGGGCGGGCGCGTCATCATGCTCGGCCGCGCCGTCACCATCTTCCCCGACAACCTGGCCGCAGGCACCGCGGGAGAAGTAAACTTCGTCAACCGCCAGGGACTCTTCGAGGGCCGCGAGCTGCGCAGGCTCGGCGTGGACGTGAACTTTTCCCCGGTGCTGGACGTGCTGACCGAGCGCTACAGCCCGAACATCGGCATCCGCTCCTATGGCAAGGACCCGGCCCTTGTAGCGCGCTACGGCGCCGCGCGCATCCGCGGGCTCCAGTCGGCCGGCGTCTCCGCCTGCGCCAAGCACTTCCCGGGCAAGGGCCACGCGACCAAAGACGCCCACCTGGGCCTGCCCGTCATCGACTCCGACTGGAGCGAGATGCACGCGACGCACGTGCCGCCGTTCCTCGCGGCCATCGAGGCGGGAGTGGACTGCATCATGACCTCGCACCCGCTCTACCCACGCCTCGACCCCGCGCCGGACACGCCCGCGACCTTCTCGCGGTTGATCGTCGCGGAGTACCTGCGCGACGAGATCGGCTACCGCGGCGTCATCGTCTCGGACGACCTCGAGATGGGCGCGATCGGCGAGATCTGCACTGTGGGCGAGGCTACGGTGCGAGCGGCGGCGGCGGGGCACGACCTGCTGCTCGTCTGCCACACGCCTGCGCGCCAACGTGAAGCCCATGCCGCCCTGCTCGATGCCTACAGCGCCGCGGACTTGCCCCCGCGGGGACTCGAGCAAAGCGCCGCGCGCCTCGACGCGCTCGCGGCCAAGCGCTCCGCGCGATTCGAGGGCGGCCCGCCACGCCCCGAGCGCGACGGCGAGGCTCTCGCCAAGGCTCTCGCCACCCGCGCCGTGACGCCGGTGACCCCGCCCAGCGCCGCATTCAGCCGCGCCCTCAACGGTCGAGTGGTCGCCGTCTTTCCACGGTTGTCGTCGCTGGCCGAGAGGGTCACGGTCGAGGACGCGATGCTGGACGAGACGCGCTTCGTCACCCAGGCGCTGGCGCTCTACGGCATCGAACCCGTGGTGGAGGTGGTCGGCGTGGAGCCGAGCGAAACCGAGATCACACGCGCCGCCTCGACGGCCCGGGGCGCCGACGCGACCATCCTCTTCCTCTACGACGCCCACCTCTACCCGTCCAGCCGCGCGCTGCTGGATGCGCTCCAGAAGTCGGCGCGCGCCCTCGGCGTCGTGCTGATGCGCGACCCGTGGGACGCGGAGTATCTCGCCCAAGGCGTCGTCGGCATCACTGCCTACGGCTGGCGCCGCTGCCAGCTCGACGCAGCCCTCGCCCGTCTCCTCGCCCCCGCTCGTGCGAAACCCAGAGCCTAGCGCCCTCAGCTAGAGCCGGCTTGGTCCCGCGCTCTCTCCGGCCCTGTCACAGAACCACGCGAAAGCTTCTCGAGGTTTGGATGGCGGCCTGCCACCGAGGATGGCTTGACTTGTTCTCGACCGCCCGTCAAGGGTTACCGAGGTATCCTGACAAGTACGCGAATCCAGTACAACGTGGAGCCCTGGAACTTCTTGGGTCGGGATCACGAGTACACTTTCCTCGTAGAGGAAACACGGGTGCCACTCGGCTCGCTTGACCCCACTCGTTGAGCCGCGCTAAAGTGCGCCACGTCCCGAAAAGGTGGTGTGAGGCCCGGCATGAACTGTTCTCAGTGTCAGGCAGAGAACCGCGAGGGGGCACGATTCTGTCGCGAGTGCGGCGCACTGTTCGCTCCCGTCTGTTCGAGCTGCGGCGCGAAGGTGGAGGCCGGAAGCACGTTCTGCGATAACTGCGGAACACCGCTGGCGGCGACTCCCACACCGACACCCGAGCCATTACATCTTGTCAGGGCCGAGGCCGCCACTGCCGAAGACTTCACCGAAATCGTCCGCGCCTCGAAGAGTCCCGCAGAGGCGCAGCGCCGGCAACTCACGGTGATGTTCTGCGACCTCGTCGGATCGACAGAGCTGGCAGCCCGGGTCGATCCCGAGGTGCTCCGCGACGTGGTGCGCTCCTACCAGCAGGTATGTGACGCCGTGATCCGCCAGCTTCATGGCAATGTCGCGCAGTACCTCGGCGACGGTCTGCTCGTGTATTTCGGGTATCCGGTCGCCAGTGAGGACGACCCTCGGCGCGCCGTACGAGCCGGCCTCGGCATCATCGAGGCGATCGCAACGCTGAACGCGCGCCTGCAACGCGAGAAGGGGATCACGCTTGCGGTCCGTGTCGGCATCCACACGGGGCTGGTCGTGATCGGGGAAATCGGCGGAGCGAGCCGGCGCGAAGAGTTGGCGCTCGGCGAAACACCGAACGTCGCGGCGCGCCTCCAGGCCATCGCAGAGTCCGATACCGTCGTGATCAGCGCCGCGACGCATCGACTCCTGCGGGGATCGGTCATGGTGACTGACCTCGGCGCGCAGGTTGTCAAGGGGCTGCCGGCACCGCTGCGCGCGTACCGGGTCCAGGGTGACGGCGGGGCGGCGAATTCGCTGGAAGCTTCGGCAGCGGAGGCACTCACGCCGCTGGTAGGACGCGATCAGGAAGTCGGCCTGCTCCTCGACCGTTGGGAGCACGTCAAAGATGGACGCGGCCACGTGGTGTTGCTCAGTGGCGAGCCCGGGATCGGCAAGTCGCGGCTGGTTCGGGTCTTGAAAGATCACATCGCTGCGGAGGGGTACCTCGGGTGGGAATGTCGCTGCTCTCCCTACCACCAGGACAGCGCCCTCTATCCGCTGATCGACCTCTTCGAGCGCGCGCTCCAGTTCGATCGAGATGACGCGCCACCCGAGCGGGTCGCGAAGATCGAAGCAAGACTCGTCCGATATGGTCTGGCCCAGCCCGAGGCGGTGTCGCTCTGGGCCGCGTTCCTGTCCGTTGCGGTTCCCGACCAGCACCCGCCATTGAACCTCACGCCTCAACGCCAGAAGGAGAAGACGTTCGAAGCCATCGTGGCCCAGCTTTTGGCGCTCGCCGCAGAGCAACCGCTCCTCTTCATCGTCGAAGATCTTCACTGGGCTGACCCGTCCACGCGCGAGCTCGTCGATTTCGTCTTCGGTCAGGTGCCGGCTGCATCGATCTTGATGCTCATGACGTCGCGCCCGGAATTTCGACCGCCGTGGGCCCATCGCAGTCACTTCACCTACCTCACGGTGAACCGAGTGACACGAAAGCAGACCGAACTGATGGTCGAGCGAGTGACGGGCGGAAAGTCGCTGCCCGCCGAAGTCCTACAGCAGGTCGTTGCAAAAACCGACGGCGTTCCCTTGTTCGTGGAAGAGCTCACGAGAATGGTGCTCGAATCCGGTTTGCTTCGAGACCAGGGCGACCGCTACGAGCTGACCGAGGCGCTTCCTCCGTTGGCGATTCCCTCGACGCTCCAGGATTCGCTCATGGCCCGGCTCGATCGCCTGGGCACGGTGAAGGAAGTGGCGCAGGTCGGCGCGGCGCTCGGGCGCACGTTTCCGTACGAGCTCCTGCGCGCCATCGCATCCATCGACGACAGGACGTTGCAGGCCGCGCTCGAAAAACTCGGCGAGTCCGACCTGCTCCATCAGCGCGGGGTGCCTCCCGATGCCACGTACATCTTCAAGCACGCGCTGATCCAGGAGACCGCGTACCAATCGATGCTGATGAGCCGGAGGAAGCAACTTCACACGAGAATTGCTGACACGCTTGTCGAACGATTCCCGGGGACGACCGGAACGCAACCCGAGCTCGTAGCCCACCACTACACTGAGGCCGGTCTGGCCGATCAGGCGGTCGACTATTGGCAGCGAGCGGGCCAACGCGCGGTCGAACGGTCAGCGAACCTCGAAGGCATTGCGCACTTCACGAAGGGACTGAACGTCCTGGCGACGCTGCCCGACAGTCGCGACCGGCGGGAGCGCGAGGTCGCTCTGCGGACGGCCCTGGGGCCGGCCCTGATGTCCACGAAGGGCCTCGGAGCGCGCGAAGTCGAACAGAACTACACGCAAGCGCTGGCGCTGTGCCGACAGTTGGGCGGGAGGTCAGAGCTCTTCGCCGTGCTCAGAGGGCTCTGGGAATTCCACGAGCTGCGCGGGGATCTGAAGACCGCACTGGAGCTCGCTGAAGAGCTGTTCCGGCTGGCCCTGGCCGTCGACGACGACGCGGCGTTGCGGTTGGTTGCCCACGATGTCCTCGGCGACACCCTGTACTGGCTCGGTGAGTTCACCCGCTCCCTGGAACACCTGGAGCGCGGCATCGAGTTGTATCGATCCGACGAGCATCGCGTCCTCGCCCACCAACACGCAGGCTATGACCCTGGCGTCGCATGCCGGAGTTTTTCAGCGGTTGCGCTGTGGTACCTGGGCTATCCCGATCGAGCCGTCCGACGTAACGAGGAGGCCATCGCGCTTGCGCGTGAGCTGTCCCAGACGTTCAGCATGATCTTGGCCGTGGAGTTCGGCGCCGTGGTCCGTCACCTTCGTCGAGAGGCCCCACTCGCCAAGGCCTGCGCCGAGACCGACATCGCCTTGTCGACGGAGCAGGGGAATGCGTTCTTTCTCGGCTGTGGCATGGTCGAGCAAGGCTGGGCGATCGCGCAGGAAGGGCAGGTGGACGAAGGCCTCGCGCTCATCGTGCGCGGAATGGACGTGTGTCGGAGCTCCGGAGCCGTGCTCGAACTGCCGCACTGTTGGGCATCACTCGCTGAAGCCTATCGCGGCGCCGGCCGCATCGAGGAGGCGCTGCAGGCGGTCGCCGAAGGCCTGACGCACGCGCGAGAGACGTCGGCCCGCTTCAACGAGGCCGAGCTGTATCGGCTTAAAGGCGAGCTGCTCCTGGCGGGCGCCGGTCCCGGGGCAGAGGACGCGGAACGTTGCTTTCGTCAGGCCGTCGAGATCGCTCGACACCAGAGCGCCAAGTCGCTCGAGCTGCGGGCCGCGACGAGCTTGAGCCGTCTGCTCCAACGACAGGGCAAGCGCGAGGATGCGCGACGCCTGCTGGCGGAGGTCTACGCCTGGTTCACCGAAGGATTCGACACCGCCGACCTGAAGGATGCGCGGGCGTTGCTCGACGCATTGGCGATCGACTGATGTGCTGTCCCCGCTGCTAAGCTGAGAATCGCGACTTAGGCTCACTCGGCTCCTGAAGTGCGCGTAGCCAGCATGATACCCGTTCTCGTTCGTGGGGCTATCCTTGGGGACCATCCCTACAGTGCGGATAGTGGCCGCTGCCATCACGCCGATACTGTCGAATCATCAGCGACCGTCGGACCTCGGTTGGCGGAGGTACCCGCCATCACGGAGCTAGCGTTCGTCCCGCCGTTCGAGGGCCTGAAGGTCAGATGACGGCGTCGCGCCGCAGGCGCTCGATTTCGGCCGGCGCGTAGCCCGCTTCAGCGAGGATCTCGTCCGTGTGCTCGCCGAGGGTCGGCGGCTCCCGGTCGATGCCCGGGCTGCCGTGCGCGAGCCTGAAGCCCGCGCCCACGAGTCGCATCGGTCCATAGCGCGAGTCGACCGTCTGCAGCACGTCGCGGTGCTTGAGCTGCGGGTGCTCGACGATCTCGTCGATCTTCCAGACGCAGGCGCACGGAACGTCGGCCGCGGTGAGCCGCGCCTCCCAGCTCTTGGGATCGTCCGTCGCCAGCGCGCCTTCGATGACTTCGCGGAGCGCCGCCACGTTGTCGGTCCGCGCCTGCCAGTCCTTGAACCGCGGGTCGTCGAGCGCGTCGGCGCGCCCGATCGTGCGCATGAGTCTCACGAACTGCTTTTCCGTCAGCACGGAGAGGACGATGTACCCATCCCGCGCCCGGAAGCGGCCGGCCGTCGGCTTGCGGCTGACTGAGTCGTTGCCGATCTGCCGCTGCTCGATGCCGGCCACGGTGTACTCGGACACGGGGCCGGGGATGAAGGCGAGCGCGGCGTCGAGCATCGCGACGTCCACGAACTGCCCCAGCCCGGTGTGGGTGCGCTGGTAGAGCGCGCTTGCCACCGCCAGCGCCGCGGTGATGCCGCCGATCGTGTCGCAGATCGCGAAGCCGGCGCGCATCGGGCCGCCCGCGGGCTCGCCGGTGATCGACATGATCCCGGACATCGCCTGCAGCTTGCCGTCGAAGGCGGCCGTCGTCCGCTCCGGTCCCGTGTGGCCGAAGCCCGAGACCGCGCAGTAGATCAACCGCGAGTTTATCGCAGACAGCGCCTCGTAGCCGACCCCGAGCTTGTCCATCACACCGGGCCGGAAGTTCTCCCACACGACGTCGGCCGTGGCGACGAGCCGCTTGACCACCTCGACCGCCTCCGGCCGCCTGAGGTCGAGCGTGATGCTGCGCTTGTTGCCGTTCACCGCCAGGAAGCCCGGCGGCATCTTGCGGTCCGCCCACTCCTTGCTGATCAGCTGGCTGCGCGTCTCGTCACCGTCGCGCGACTCGATCTTCAGGACGTCGGCGCCGAGGAGCGCCAGCTGGTAGGTGCCGTACGGGCCCGCGAGGTACCGGGTGAAGTCGAGGATCCGGACGCCGGCGAACGGCTTGCTCATACGCCGTCTTTTTCGCGCTTAGCTTTCGCCACGGATTTCACGACGTCGAACTCCTTGCGCCGCTCGGCGATCTCCTCCGGCGTCAGCTTGGCGAGGTCGTAGAAGTCGAGCTTCCAGGACGCGTCGTCACGCCATCTCTGCGGCGACTGCGCCGTGGTCCGGCCCGCGGGTGCTCCCTCCAGCACGCGCAGCGCCAGCTCCAGCGTGGCCGACTGCGACTCGACGTCGAACGGGCGTCCGGCGGAGTTCCCGAGCGGGAAATCGCTGAAGAGGAAGCGCGGGACCCCACAACGCTCCACGATGTCCTTGGCGCATCCCATGATGACGGTCGGGAGGCCGTTGGCCTCGAGATGCCTGGACACCAGACTCACGGTCTGGTGACACACGGGTCAGCTCGGGACGAGCACGGCCACGTCCGCGCCGTCTTCCCTGCACCGCCGGAGGAGCTCCGGCGCGTCCGTTTCCATCGTCACCCGGTGGCTCCGGTTCGTCGGCGCGCCGTAAAACCGCGGCGTCAGCGTGCCGATCCGTCCCGCCTTCACGGCCTCATGCAGGCGCGCCAGCGGAAACCAGGTGTTCGGATCCTCGGCCGTGGTGTGCTTACGGTCGTACCCGACGTGCGAGATGCGCAGTTCGGGCACCGTCTCCGAGGTATCAGAGTAGACCTTGTAGAACTTGGCGGCGGCGTTGTACTTCGCTCCCGGCCCCTGGTCGCCGAGCCCTGGCTGGTACGGCGCGGCCGTCGTGATCAGGGCCACGCGCGCCTTCGCCAGAGACATGGTGAGCGGCGTGAAGGGCACGTCGTCGAAGTGCGCCCAGCGATACGCGCCGTAGCCGAGCGCCAGGTAGTAGTCGCGCGTGCGCTGGATGTACTGGATCGGCACGTCGTGCTCAGCGGCGAATACCTTCGGATCTCCCATATGGGGCACTATAACTGGATTTCGAGCCAGGCGCGGTGGTTGATGCGGCCGGTCAGGCGTGAGAGCAGGTTGGTCAGGCGCATCTGCCAGCCGTACTTTGCCTGAAGCGCCGCGTAGGCGCGCTCGATCGAGCGGGGCTCCGTCAGGATGCGCGCGGTGGCCTCCCGCCACTCGCCACGAACCCGACCGCGCGCATCCGAAGGCGCGACCCGCGCCCGCTGGGAATGCCGCAGCCGCTTGACCTTGCCCGATTGCTCGGCGGTGAACACGTAGAGCCTGCCGTCGGCCGCGGCGAACCAGACAGGCGTCGCGACCTCGGCGCCGTTAAGGCGGTATGTGGCCAAGCTTATGTAGCGGGCCCGATCGAGTTCGGCGACGCCGGCTGCTACCATCGCGCCGATCGTGCCAGATCACCGGGGACAGGTCAAACCGGGGACGGGCACTTGATGCTATTCTCCCTGCCATGATCGAGGTTCGCCGCCTGGGGCCACAAATCGGCGCCGAGGTCCAGGGAATCGACGTCAAGACGCTCGACGACGGGGGCTTCGCCGTGATCTATCGGGCGTGGCTCGATAGCAACGTCCTCGTGGTTCGGGACCAGGACCTCCAGATCGAAGACTTCCTGCGCTACAGCCGCCGCTTCGGGCTCGTCCAGCCGCACCCGTCGAAGGCGACCCGCCACCCCACCTATCCCGAGATCACCCTGCTGGGCGTCAACAAGTTCGGGCCGGACGGCGCGCTCGACATGGCCATCTATCGACGCGGCGCCGAAGGATGGCACACCGACGGCGCGTACGATCAGGAGCCGTTCAAGGCGACCCAGCTCTATGCCCTCGCCGTTCCCAGCACCGGCGGCGACACGCACTTCGCCAGCATGTACGCGGCGTACGATGCGCTGCCGCAGGCGCTCCAGCGGCGTCTTGACGGCGTTCTGGGGGCCTTCACCTATGGCGGCCGCCGGAAGGCGACGGCGTTGCTGAACAAAGAGGACCGCGACTGGACGCCCGTCTTCCATCCGATCATCCGCACTCATCCCGAGACCGGGCGGAAGGGGCTCTACTTCGATCCCGGCAAGATCCTGCGCATCGAGGGTCTCGACGAGCGCGAGAGCGACGAGATGATCGAGGAGCTGACCGGCCGCATGATCCAACCCGACGCCGAGTACCGCCACAAATGGCGCAAGGGCGACATCGTCATCTGGGACAACCGCTGCTCGTACCACAGGGCGGCGGGCGACTACCCGCCCGAGGAAGACCGCATCCATTGGCGCGTCTCGATCAAGGAGCACGCCGCCGCGGGCAGGGTCGCCGCCAAGTAGCATGCGCACGATCGACATTCACGCTCATGTCGTCCCCCAGTCGCTGTGGCGCGCCGCCGACGCCGGCGCTGCGTGGTACGGCTATCGGCACGAGCCGGGCGAGGGCATCGGCACCGTCGTGGGCAACGGCAAGCGCACCGGCTTCACCTCGCCCAAGGTGCGCTTCACGGCGGAAGAGCGGATGGAAGACATGGACGCGCAGGGCGTCGACGTCCAGGTCATCTCGATCCACACGCCGTTCTTCGGCTACCACCTCGACCCCGCGCAGGGCCGGCAGCTCGCGCGGGAGGTCAACGACGAGATCGCGGGCATGACGCGCCGGTGGCCCCGGCGCTTCGCCGGCCTCGCCACGCTGCCGGTGCAGGACGTCAAGGCGGCGATCAACGAGTTGGAGCGCGCGGTGACCGTCCTCGGCCTCAAGGGCGCCGAGCTCGACACGCAGGTAAACGGCCTACAGTGGGACGAGCCGAAGTTCCTGCCGTTCTTCAAGGCCGCCGAGGCGATGGGCGCCGTGCTCTTCTTCCACCCGCAGCCGCAGCATAACTTCCTCATGGAGAGGACCCCGCGCGACGGCCTCTTCAACAGCCTCGGTGTCATCCTCGACGACGCGATCGTCGTCGCGATCCTGATCGCGGGCGGCGTCCTCGAAGCGTGTCCCAATCTCCGCGTCTGCATCGCCCACGGCGGCGGCCCGGCGTGCTACGCGATGGGACGCCTCGACCGCGGCTGGCAGGGCCGCCCCGAGGCTCGCCGCATCCCCCAGCCGCCGAGCGCCTACCAGCGGCGCCTCTACTACGACTGCGTCACGGGCAGCGAGGCCGCGCTGCGCTTCCTGCTCGACCAGGTCGGCGCCGACCGGGTGGTGCTCGGCAGCGACTGGCCGTTCGTTCCGTGGCATCCTTCTCCCGTCGCCTGGGTCAAGGGGCTCGAGAGCCTGACCCAGGACGAGAAGGAGCGCATCCTCTGGCGAAACCTCGAGGCCCTGCTGGGCATGCAGGAGGACTCTCATGGCTGACATGAAGGTGATTCGTCTCGCCGACACCGAGATCGTCAAGTTCGGTCCGGACGCCGTCTACCAGCTCATCCTCGGCGACGATGCGGGCACGACGCCGATACGAACCGGTATTCAGACGTCCCAGCCCGGGTATGTCGCGCCGGTGCATTCGCACCCCTACATGGAAGTCCTGCACGTCCTCGACGGCTCCGCCGAGGCCTGGATGGATGGCCGGGAGGATGACAAGGTCCGGCTGGAAAAGGGCGACACCATCGCGCTGCCTCCGAACGTCCCGCACAGCTTCCGCGTCGTCGGCGATCAGGTGCTGAGGCTCCTGGGCACCCACGTGTCACCCAGGCGGATCGTGGAGTACAAGGACGGCCGTGCGACCGATGCAAGGGGCTACCAGACCCTCGACGGCTGAGGGCTCGGGTCAGGCAAGCCCCCAACTCTTCACCCGTTCAGGCGCGATCCTGAACATCACGCGGTTCGCAGGCATCGCCCGACCACCCCACAGGGTCGCCAGGCGGGGGTATTTCTCGTGGAAGCGCTCGATGAGGGCGCGCCGCTCGGGGCCGTCGGCCAGAAACTCCGCGCGCCCGAGGACGGTCACGCCGCGTATGTCCCCGCCCCCACCGCCGGCCTCGGCCACCACGCAGACCCGAGGGTCACGGCGCAGGTTGCGGACCTTCTGTGTGCCCTCGACGCTGATCATGGTCACGGTCGCCGCGTCGTGGAGGAACCACATCGGCATCGCGAGCGGCGCGCCGTCTGCCCGCACAGTGGCGAGCAGCGCGATCTGCTTGGTCCCGAGGAATGTCTGGATGGCCGGATCGTCGAGGCTCATACGGCGAGCCAGCCGCCGTCGACGACCAGCTCCGTGCCGGTGATGTACGAGGCCTCGTCAGAGGCCAGGAAGAGCACGGCGTACGCGACTTCCTCCACGCGGCCCGGGCGCCGCATGGGCACGCCCGCGAGCATCTTCTCGCGGAACGCGGGATCGGCGGTGGCCTTGGACGTGCGCATCGCCGGCATGACGCCCGGATGCACCGAGTTCACGCGGATGCCGCTCCGGGCGTACTGCACCGCGGCCGACTTGGTCATGAGCCGCACGGCGCCTTTCGAGGCGTTGTAGGCCATGTGTATCCCCTTCTGGCCCACGAAGCCGGAGACCGACGAGATGTTCACGATGGCGCCGCCGCCGGCCTTTTCCATCACCGGAATCGCGTGCTTCATTCCGAGAAAGACGCCCTTGGCATTGACCTCCATGAGCCGGTCCCAGGCAGAGGTGCTCAGGGGGTCCGGATCGAAGGTCCCGCTGATGCCGGCATTGTTGACCAAGACGTCGAGCTTGCCGAACTGCGAGAGCGTGGCCGCGATCGCCTCCTGCCAGGCCGGCTCGCTCGTCACGTCCAGGCGGACGAAGCGACCCATCCCGCCCAGGCCGTCCG
Source organism: Candidatus Methylomirabilota bacterium (assembly GCA_035936835.1). Lineage (NCBI taxonomy): Bacteria > Methylomirabilota (SeqCode) > Candidatus Methylomirabilota bacterium. Next base: position 22,087 of record DASYVT010000129.1, read on the forward strand.
CGACCTGCCGCCCTTCCGCCTCGAGCACATCGGCCACAACCACCTTCGCCCCTTCTTTGGCAAAGATGACGGCCTCGCTCTGGCCCATGCCGCTGGCCCCGCCCGTGATCAGCGCGACTTTTCCTCCGAGTCTCATAGCGTTTCCCTTTCCGTGGTCAGAGCGCCCGGCAGGCGAGCCTAGGGCGCGGGATGCGGCATGTCCGGCTGGACCGCCTCTTCGAGCGTGAGCGGCGTCACCTTCAGGAACGGCTCGCGGCGGATCGCGCAGTCCTCGAGGTCGCAGACTGCGCAGTAGGTCCGGTGGCAGGGGTCGGTGTGGAAGACCATCTCCCCCTCGACGCCTAGGTCACGGATCACGCGGGCGGCCACGTCCTCCGAGACCTCGTGGGCCCGCTCCACGCTCCAGAACTCCGGCACCACCAGGTGCGCTTCGACGTGGTGGAATCGCCCCGAGCGGATGGCGCGCAGGTGATGCACGCGGATGACGCCGTGGCCGAGGTAGCCCTGGAGGGCGTTGAGCACGCGGCTCAACAACACGGGGTCCTCCTCGTCGAGGAGCCCGCCCGCGGCGTGACGAACGAGCCTGAAGCCCGTCCACATGAGCGACAGCGCGACCAGCAGGGCGACGATCGGGTCGAGCCACGCGCGGCCCGTCAAGTGCACCAGCAGCAACCCGACGACGACACCCGAGCTGGTCCAGAAGTCCGCGATCACGTGCTGGCCGTCGGCCACGAGGGTCAGCGACTGGTAGCGGCGACCGGTGCGCACGAGGTACCAGCCGAGGACCAGGTTCACGAGCCCGGTCCCGAAGACGATCAGGATTCCCGTGCTGATCTGCCTGACCTCGGCCCCGGCGAGCAGGACCCGCGCCACCTCGTAGACGATCACGACCGAGGCGAAGGCGATGAGACCGCCCTCGAAGGCCGCGGAGAAGAACTCGATCTTGCCGTGGCCGTAAGGGTGGTTGCGGTCGGCGGGGCGCCCGGCGAACAGCAGGCCGCCCAGCGCAAAGACGGCGGCGACCACGTTGACGATGGACTCGAGGGCGTCGGAGAGCACCGCCGTGGAGCGGGTCATTCGGTAGGCCTGGTACTTGGCCGCCAGCATGAGGACGGCGACCACCAGGGAGAGCAGGCCGGCACGGAGCCGGATGCGCGCGTCGTCAGCAACGGACGTTTCTGGGGCAACCGAGGTCTCGGGATTCACGACCCGATTCTACCTTGCCTGCCCGCCCGGGTCAGGCGGGAGATTCCCTCCCGCGGTCGAGCACCGGCGCCAGTAGCGGCGCCAACGTCATGGTGCCGGCCGTGCCCAGGATGACGAGCCAGGACCAGGCGAGCGCGATCACGCCCGTCTCCGAGAGCACCAGCAGCACGAGATTGACCAGGCCCATGATGACCATGGCGGCGACGTTGGCCCGGTTGGCGCGCAGGCGGGTCAGAAGGCCGAGCAGGAAGACGCCGAGGAGGGAGCCGAAGGTGACGCCGGCGATCTTGAAGGCGAGCCAGAGAATCTTGTCGAAGAAGGAGAAGCCCCAGGCAAGCACCGCCAGCATCAACCCGAAGGCGACGACTGCGAGGCGCGAGACCCAGAGATAGTGGCGGTCGGACTGCCCAGGCGCCAGCAGCGGCCGGTAGATGTCTGTGACGAAGGAGGCCGAGAGCGACCCGAGCGGCGAGTCGATCGAGGCCAGCACGATGGCCGTGAGCATGACGCCGCGCAGGAGCTCGGGCATCGCCGTGCGGATGAAGAACGGGAAGATCTCGTCCGGCCGCGGCAAGTCAACCCCCGGATGCTGAGCGTAGTACGTGAAGAGGCCCGCGCCGATGGCCAGGTAGAGCAGCAGCGTCACGAGCGTGCCGATCGGCGTGAGCGCCAACGTCCGCTGGCTCTCGCCCCGCGTCTCGACGGTCAATAGGCGCTGCATGAGGTCGTGGTCCGTGCCGAAGGCGGCCATGGACCCGATGAAGCCGTTGAGGATCGCCAGCCAGAAGATGTTTGGGTCCGTCAGCACTCGACGCCAGAAATCGGGGGCGCCCGGCGCGGGGCCCCAGTTGATCACGCTCAACCGTCCCGCCTCCGCCGCCGTCCCGAGCATGGCGCCCAGCCCGCCGTCGATACGCGAGGCGAGGAAGACCACGGTCAAGGCGCCGCCCACGAGGAAGGTGCAGGCCTGGAAAACATTGGTCCAGACCACGGCCTTCACGCCGCCCAGCGCGATGTAGGTGATGGACACCACCGTGAAGAGCGCGATCGTCGCCCAAAGCGGCCAGCCCACGAGCACCGCGACGGCCAGGGCGGCGGCCATGAGCCGCACCCCCGACCCCAGGAGACGCGTGATGAAGAAGAAGACCGAGCCCGTCACCTGGCTGGCCTGGCCGAAGCGGTAGAGCAGGAACTCGTAGATGGTCGTGCAGTCGTAGCGGTAGAAGGCCGGGATGAAGAGGTAGGCGACGGCGAGCTTGGCCAGGCTCGAGCCCACGAAGAATTGCCCGTACTCCCAGTTTTCGCTGTAGGCGGTGGCCGGCACCGCGATGATGGTGACGGCGCTGATCTCGGTGGCGAGGAAGGAGAGGCACGCGGCCCACCAGGGGATGCGGCGGCGCGCGAGGAAGAAGTCCGCTGTCCCCCGCTGCTCGCGGCTGAAGGCCCCGCCGATGGCGACGAGGAAGGCCAGCGCCGCCGCCAGGATGGCGAAGTCGGGCCAGGTGAGCGCGGATCCCGCGGGCGCGGCCATGGGCTCGCGCCATTATGACTCAAGCCCGCGGGATCCCCGCGGGATCGTGGAAGACTAGGAGCCGACCTTCTGGCGGAGCTGCTTGAGCAGCTCGGCGAAGGAGCCGCGCTGGATGATGCGGTTGAACTGGGCCTTGTAGCTGCTCACGAGGCTGATGCCTTCGACGTAGATGTCGTAGACGGTCCAGCGGCCGTCCGCGCGGTACAGCCGGTAATCGAGCGCGACCTCGGAGCCCTTCGGCGTCACCACGCGGGACTGCACCGAGGCTTCGTCGCCGTCGATCTTCTCGCCGACAAATGTAAAGGGCTCGCCCGCGAACTGCTCGATCCTGCTCAGGTACGCGTTGGCGATGAGGGTGCTGAAGAGACGGACGAACTCCTGCTGCTGGGCCGGCGACGCCTGGGTCCACGCGCTGCCCAGCGAGCGCTCGGACATATCGGTGAAGTCGAAGAGGGTCTCGGTGATCTTCCGAATGTCGGCGCGCCGCTCGGCCGTGGAGAGCGTCTTGGCCGCCGGGCCGCTCTGGCTGGAGACGACCTGCTGCACCGCCGTCTGCACCGTCTCCGTCGGGCCGGCCGCCATCGCGGTGCCCGCCGCTGCCAGCAGCACTGCCATCATGATGTTCAACATTGCGCCTGCGCTCCCTTCGTGGTGGTTTCGCCCTCGTGACAGGGCAGCCTCGCAATTTCAGTCTCTCACAGCTTATGAAACGTAGCAGCCAGTTGAGAATTCAGTGTCGAAGATTCGGGGTGCCGGGGCAAAATGGCCGCAATGACGCGCAATTGGACGGTGGGCGTCGACGCGGGCGGCACCTGGCTGCGTGTGCTCGCCGTCGACGGGCGGGGGCGGCGGCGGGTCATGCGGAGGCCCGCGTCCCGGGATCTGCGAGCCGCGCTCGGCGCGATCTGGCGGCGCTGGCGGCTCGGGCGCGCCCGGGTGGCGCACCTGGTCGTGGCCACGCGCGGGGTCTGGACGGCCTCAGAGCGCCGCGCCGCGGTCGCGAGCCTGCGCTCACTCGCGCGACGGGTGACCGTCCTCTCCGATGCCGAGGCCGCGCACCTCGGGGCCCTCGGCGGTCGCCCGGGACTGCTCGTGCTCGCGGGCACGGGCTCGATCGTGCTCGGCCGCGGCGCGCGCGGCCGCTGGGTCCGCGCGGGCGGGCTCGGCCCGCTGTTGGGCGACGGCGGCTCCGCCTTCGCGATCGGCCGCGACTGGCTCGCCGCGGTTTATCCGGCGCGCGCGCGCCGGCTCGCGCAGGCTCCCAATGCCGTTGCGCTGGTCGCCGCGCTCGCCCCGCGGGTGCTGAAGCTTGCCCGCCGCGGACGGGGCCCCGCGCGTCTCGCGGTGACCCAGGGCGCCTTCGCTCTGGCGCTGGCCATGCGCGCTGCCGCCCGAGAAGCGCGCCTGTCTTCGCCGATCAGCGTCAGCTGGGCGGGCAGCCTCCTCGAAGACCGCGCCTACCGGTCGCAGGTCTGGCGTATGGCGCGCGGCCTCGGGCTCGCGATCGCGCCCATCGCGCCGCGCAAGAGCGCGCTCGAAACCGCAGCCCGCCTCGCCCGCTCACGCTGACACGGCGCTCGATTGCCTCTGGCCGGCGAGAAGGGTCCAGATGCGAGGCGGCGCTCGAAGGTCGCAGGCGAGGCGTAGCCCTGCTACGTTGAGCCTGCGGCCGAGAGAGCCAACGAAGCAGATGGGCCCTCATCGGCGGCTTCCTCGCCGCCAGAGGGCCCAGGCAACTGGGCCCGTGAAGGCGGCGAGGATTCCGGCCGCGGTGTTCTTCCAGCCCGCCGTCGCCATCGCCAGGAGCGCCGCCGCCGACGGCAGCGCCGCCGTCAGCCAGAGGCCCGCGGCGCCGCCGCCCACGCGCCACGGGCGCGGCAGCGCGGGCTCCCGCAGGCGCAGCGCGACGAAAGCGGCGAGCTCGAGCAGGAGCGTGAGCGAGTAGAGCCAGACGTTCAGCACGATGAGCTCTTTGAAGGACCAGAGCGCGCAGACGCTGTAGACGGCGCTCGACAGGAGCACCGCGGCCCAGGGCACGCCGGTCCTCGGATGCGTGGCCGCCAGCCAGCGAGGCAGCTGGCCTTTCCGCGCCAGCACGTAGGGCAGCCGCGAGTTGGTCAGCACGAGCGAAAGAAAGAGCCCGGCCGTGGCCGTGACCGCGCCCGCCACGACCGCGCCCGCGAGCCAGGGCCCGCCGACCTGGGCGGCGACGACCGGCCAGTGGCCGGTTTGCCAGCGTTGCCAGTCTCCGGTCGCGGCCAGTCCCGCGGCCACCGGGACGATGTAGGCGAGCGCGATGAGCGGGAGCGCCCACCAGAGCGCGCGACGGTACGACGACCCCGGCTGGCGGATCTCGCCCAGCACCGTGCTCGGCGTGTCCCACCCGGAGTAGTTCCACATCATGACCGCGATCCCGACGCCGAGCCCGCTCCAGAGCCCCTGCCCCGGCGCGGCGAAGGGCGACCAGGGCGCGTGCCCGGCATGTGAGGCCGCGGCGGCGGCAAGGACGACGATGGGCGCGAGCGCGCCGGCCGAGAGGGCCACGGCACCCCAGCCGGTCACGCGCACGCCGGAGAGGTTCACGGCCGTGAGCAGCCAGACGAAGCCGAGCGCCAGCAGCCAGCGCTCGACGGCCGTCATCTCGGGGCGCCAGAAGCGCAGGTAGTCGGCGAAGAGCGCGGGGTACACGGCCACGTCCACGAAGCTGTTGAGCCAGCTCCACCAGCCGACCTGGAAGCTCCAGAAGGGGCCGAACGCGCGCCGCACCCAGGCGACGTAGCCGCCTTCCTCGGGCAGCGCGGAGGCCATCTCCGCCATGGCGAGTGCGACGGGCGTGCTGACGAGGAGCGGCGTGAGCGCCAGGAGCAGGAGCGTGAGCCCGGGGCCGAAGACGGATACCGCGTCCTCGACGCCGTAGGGGCCGCCGCTGACGTTGAAGAAGACGACGGCCAGCAGCGGGAGAAAGGACAGGCGCTGGCGCGCGGCAGCCCTCACGCCGACTGCGCGGCGCGAATCAGGTCGGGCAGCCCCTCGAGCCACACGTCGATCGGCGTCTCGGCGTCCACGATGATCTCTAGCTTGCCGCTGGGCAGCCGCCGCACCCGGCCTTTGCCCGTGCCCAGCGGGATGACCACCTGCTCCCGGTGGACGCCCATGGCGTCGATGACGGCGAAGATCTTGTTGATCTCGTTCATGCCTACCGCGTCGAGCATGGAAGCCCTCCCCCGACGGGCATCCTAAGTTGTGATAGCCTCTGGGTCAATGCGACTGATCGTTGCACTCGCGGCCCTCGTCCTCTCGGCCGGCAGCCCGGCGGCGGGCGCTGACGCGCTGCTCTTCGACGGGCACATCCACTACAGCAGGCCCGACTGGAGCGTCTACACCCCCGACCAGATCGTCGCCATCCTCGACAAGGCTGGGATCGCACGCGCTCTCGTGTCGAGTACGCCGGACGACGGCACGCTGAAGCTCTACGAGCGCGATCCCAAGCGGGTGGTCCCGATCCTCCGCCCCTACCACACGCGCGACGACATGAGCACGTGGTGGCGCGACCCGTCCACCATCCCCTACCTCGAGCAGCGGCTGGCCAAGGGAGTCCACAAGGGCATCGGCGAGTTCCACCTCAGCGGCAAGGACATCCACACGCCCGTGCTCAAGCGGATCACCGAGATCGCCGTCCAGCGCACCCTGTACCTCCATGCGCATTCCGACCCCGCCGCCGTGGTCGAGCTCTTCGCCATCGAGCCCAAGTCGAAGATCATCTGGGCGCACGCCGGCATGTCTTCGGGTGCTCCGGCCGTGGGCGCGCTGATGGACAAGCACGCAAACCTCTGGGCCGACCTGTCCTACCGCTACGGGGACGTTGCGCCGGGCGGCACCCTCGACCCGGCGTGGCGCGCGCTCCTGATCCGCCACGCCGACCGCTTCATGCTCGGCAGCGACACCTGGACGACATCCAGGTGGGAACAGGTGGTTGATATGGCGGCAGAGGCGCGCCGGTTCCTCCAGCAGCTGCCGCCCGACGTCGCCGACAAGATCGCCTCCAAGAACCTCGAGAAGCTGTTCCCCTAGCCGACCCCGAGCTCGGCGGCGACGCGCTCGATCTGGCTCCAGGTCTCGTCCTCGACGGGGACGCCGTCATGGCGCCGCTCCACCTGACCGCCGCCTCTTGCCGCTTGAAATTGACACGCGGGACAGGGGGCAGGTACTCTACCTGTGTCCTGACAGCGAAAAGGTACCTCCCCGCCGAAAGGACCCCAAGGGGGTCGGCCGCAAGGCTAGGCGGGGAGGTCATTTTTTAGGACCTCCCGCATGCCGACCCTGCACGTCCATCTCGACGAGTCGGGGAACCTCACCTTACAAGCCCTCCGGCAGCCGGTACTACGTCTTCACGGCCGCCTGGACCTACGATCCCGCCCCGCTGGGCGGCGCGCTCACAGTCCTCCGCTTCGCCCTGCTGAAGCAGGGGCACGACCTCCACCGCTTCCACGCGACCGAGGTCAAGCAAGTGAACCGGGACACGGTGGTGGCCGCCCTCGCGCGCCACGAGACCTGGCGGTTCGCCACCGTGGTGATCGAGAAGGCCAAGGTGTACCCCGACCTGCGGGTGCCCCACCGTTTCTACCCGGAGTTCGCGTCGAGCGTGCTCAAACACGTCTTCCGCCGCCACCTCGCGCCCGGCACCGACACGGTGCTGGTCTTCACCGACACCCTGCCGATGCACGTGCGGCGCGAGGCGGCCGAGAAGGCGATCAAGACGGCCTGTCGGCACGAGTTGCCCAAGGCCACGCGGTTCGAGCCCTACCACCACCCGAGCGCGAGCAACCCGTGGCTGCAGGTCGCCGACTACTACTCCTGGGCGGTCTTCAAGAAGTGGGAGCAGGGCGACACGCGCACCTACGACCTCCTCAGCCATCGACTTGCCGATCCGGAACTCGACGCGCTCCGGCACGGCCTAATCCTCCACTACTGACCAGCCGCACCCGCGCGGCGCGTGGGGTTCTGCTAGACTCGCGGCGACGTCTGGTACGGAGTGACCGACGCCCGGCGAATACATGCGCTCCTGCTTGTTCACATCCTCATTATTCTCCTTCATTTGTCGCGTCCCAGTGTTCTGTCTTGCGCGTCTGGCATGGTCGTGTTACGACAGGAGCATGAAGACCCTGACCGTACGCCTGCCTGAGGCGCTCGTTGCCGAGATCGAGGCCGAGTGCCGCGACCGCAAGCTGCCGAAGTCCGATGTCGTCCGCGAGCGCCTGAGCCTGGCCGCTGGATCTCGACGCCGTCGGCCAGCACCGCTCGACGCCATCGCCGATCTCGTCGGCTCGGTGGATGGGTTGCCCGCCGACCTGAGTGCGCGAAGGAAGCGGTACCTGAAGACGACCGGCTATGGCCAGAAGCGTCCTCGTTGACGCTGGCTTTCTGATCGCTCTGCTGAGCCGCCGTGACGGCAACCACCGCTGGGCGGCCACCCAGCCACCGCTCTTCCCGCCGCCCTGGAGGACGTGCGAGGCGGTGCTGTCCGAGACCTTCCATCTTCTGGGAGCCCGCGGCGGCTCCCGACTGGCCGTGCTTCTTCGCCGGCGCGTCGTAGTCGCCGCCTTCGATCTAGGGCAGAACCTTGAGCGCGTCCTGAAGCTCATGGAAAAGTATGCCGACCTGCCGATGAGCCTCGCCGATGCGTACCTCGTGCGCATGACCGAAGCGCTGGCTGACGCCGTCCTTCTCACCACAGATACCGACTTCCGTATCTACCGCCGCCACAGCCGCCTTGCTATTCCCTGTGTGATGCCGAATTGATCACCATTTCGGTCTAGCGCACCCCCTCCAAGTCTGCCAGCGGCCGCGGGCGAAGCCGACGAACCCCATCTTTGCCCGTTTCCTCCTGTTGAAGCTTCACTTGCCCGGCGTATACCAGATGGGCGAGGTGAACGCGCGTTCCTGCAGCGCCATCTTCATGCCCTCTGGCATCTAGCCGACCCCGAGCTCCGCGGCGACCTGCTCGATCTGGTTCCAGGTCTCGTCCTCGACGGGGACGCCGTCGCGGCGGCGTCCGGCCTCGAGCCGCGCCTCGGGCTCGCCCGGGATCAGGATCTCCTTCGAGCCCTGCGCGAGCGGCGCCGACTTGACGAAATCGAACAATCCGGCGACCTGCTTGTGGAACTCGGGCAGCGGCACGAAGCGCTCCACATCAAGGCAGATCATGAGGGTGCCGTTGGCGAAGAGGCCGGGGCCGGGGCCGGCCGGGCCCGTGCCCGAGAGGATGCCGCCCAGGATCTCGACGGCGAGCGAGAGCCCGTAGCCCTTGTGCTCGCCGGCCGTCAGCAGCGACCCGACCGGATCGCCGTAGAAGATCTCGGGATCCGTCGCGGAGCGTCCCTCGGCGTCGATGAACCAGCCCGGCGGCGCCTGCTGCTTGCGGTTCTTCTTCACGCGCATCTTGCCCTCGGCGACCACGCTCGTGGCGAAATCCAGCACCATCGCGGGCCCGCCCTCGCCCGGGATGCCGATGGCGTGCGGGTTGGTGCCGAGCCGCCGCGCGGCGCCGCCCCACGGCGCCACGTTGAGCCCGTGGACGGCGTTGACCCAGAGCATGCCGACCAGTCCCTGCGCGGCGGCCATCTCGGCGTAGTCGGCGAGGCGCCCGACATGGGTCGTGCGCGAGAGCCCGACGGCGGCGAGTCCGGCGGCCTTGGCCTTCGCGATGGCCAGCTCGATCCCGCGCCGCGCGACGACCTGGCCGAAGCCGCGGCCGCCGTCGAGGCGGGCGGTCACCGGCGTCTCGGCAACGACGGTTACCGGCGACGTCGGATCGATCCCGCCTGCCTTCACGGCCTGGGCGTACTGCGGGATGCGGATGACGCCGTGGGAGTCGTGACCGCGGAGGTTGGCGAGGACGAGAAGGTGAGCGATCCACGCGGCGTCGTCGGGGGGCGCGCCGAGTCCTTCGAAGATGCGGGTCGCGGTGCTCTCGAGGCGGATCGGGTCTATAGTTGGCATGTCCGAAACCATACCGCACGACGCCCGTCGCGCGCTACGCCGTCGACCGGATCCGGGTTCATCCACGCCCCAACGAGCTTGCACGCCGCGACCCGGTCTAACTCCCCGGCCGCATTGGGACTTCCCTCGTCGGTAGCGCTGTCGGCAGCATGACATGACGCCGTGCGTTGCCTCAGGGCATAAACCTTGCCCCAAGGCTCAAACTCTCGTAACCTCATCGGACGGAGTATCCATAGTAGTAGGGGGTTCCGAGAGCAGAGATCATTTGGGAGCTGCGCGCATGAACAGCCGCCGTGACCTCACCCAGTTGCCCGCCCAAGAGGTGAAGACTCCGCGAGTCGAGCCTGCCATCGTATCCGAGGTGGTGCCTCAGCGCGCCGAGACCATCCTCCTCGTCGAGGACGCGCTCCGCGTCCGCGCGGTGATCCGCGAGATCCTGGAGATGAACGGCTACAACGTCCTCGAGGCGCGCCACGGCGTCGAGGCCCTCGAGATCAGCGAGCGCCACCGGGGCCCCATCCACCTCATGGTCACCGACGTCGGGATGCCGCAGATGGGCGGCCGCGAGCTCGCCCAGCGGCTCCAGCCCGTTCGCCCGGACATGAAGGTGCTGTACATGTCCGGCTCCACCGTCGACGCCATCGTGCGCCACGGCGTGCTGGGCGCGGGCATGGCCTTCCTCTCCAAGCCCTTCACGTCGGACGCGCTGGCGCTCAAGGTCCGCGAGGTCCTCGATACGCCGCCGCGGAGCGTCGATCCGACCGCGCCGCTCGCGAGCCCGCCGGCCAACAGCAACGGGCCCGTCCCCGAGGCGGCCGTCAACGCGGCCGCCGGGCCGGTGCCGGTAGTCCAGCGCGCGGAGGACGTGGGCACCACCCGGCCCTCGCGCGTGTAGCGGCGCTCCCCTCGACGGCGTCCCCCCTCCCATGTCCGGCAGACCCATTCGCGTATTGATCGCAAAGGTCGGGCTCGACGGCCATGACCGCGGGGCCAAGATCGTCGCGCGCTGTCTGCGGGACGCCGGCATGGAAGTGATCTACACCGGCCTCCACCGGACGCCCGAGGAGGTCGTGGCCGCCGCGGTCCAGGAAGACGTGGACGTCCTCGGCATCAGCCTGCTCTCGGGCGCCCACATGACCCTCGTCCCCAGGATCGTCGAGCTGATGCGCCAGGCCGGCGCCGACGACGTCCGGCTCGTGGTCGGCGGCGTCGTCCCCGACGAGGACGTGCCGGCGCTCCGCGCCATGGGCGTGGCCGACGTCATCCTCCAGGACACGCCGCCCGACGAGGTTGTCGCGCGAGTCCGCGGGCTCGCGGCCTCCCAGCCGGCCGGCTGATCCGCCGGGATCGTCATGCGCGCTCTCGACCTAGAAGCCCTCCGGCACGCGCGCGGCATCGACCTCGCGGTCTGGCCGCCCCGCTACGATTCCGGGTATGCGCCGCGGCCCGACGAGCCGTGCTGGCTTCCCGAGATCGAGTGCGCCCCTGCCGCCGCCCGCGACGAGCTGATCCTCGCCAAGCTCAGGCAGCAGGTCGCGTACGCGTGGGAGCGCTGCCCGTTCTACCGGCGCACGTGGCAGGAGGCCGGCGTGTCGCCCGCGAGCCTCAAGAGTCTCGAGGACTTGAGGCGCTTCCCCGTGGTCCAGAAGGCGGAGCTTCACCTAGCCCAGGCCGCGCACCCGCCCTTCGGCGACTACCTCGGCATCGAGGCGGCTGACGTCGCGCGCATTCACGGCACGAGCGGCACCACGGGGCGGCCCACCGTCTTCGGCATCGGCCGGGATGACTGGGCGCGCGTTGCGGAGGCGCATGCCCGCATCCTGTGGGCGGCCGGCATCCGCCCCGATGATCGCGTGCTGATCTGCTCCTTCTTCAGCCTGTACATGGGCTCGTGGGGAGCGCTCGCGGGCGTGGAACGGCTCGGCGCGACGGCCTTCCCATTCGGCGCCGGTGCGGCGGGGCAGACCCTGGCCGCCGTCGGCTGGGCTCGCGACCTCCGGCCGAGCGCGTTCTACGGCACGCCCTCGTACGCGCTCCACTTCGCCGAGACGGCACGCCGCGAGGGCATCGACCCCCGGAGTCTCGGCTTCCGCATCCTTTTCTTCTCCGGCGAGCCCGGCGCGGGCATTCCCGCCACGAGGCGGCTCATCGAGGACACCTTCGGCGGCATCTGCGTGGACATGGGCAGCATGGCCGAGATGACGCCGTGGATGACCAACAGCGAGTGCCGGCACCGCACCGGCATGCACCTCTGGCAGGACGTGGTCTACACGCAGGTCTGCGATCCCGAAACGTACGAGCCGGTTCCCTACGGCGAAGAAGGCACGCCGGTCTACACGCACCTCGAGCGCACGTCGCAGCCCATGATCCGCCTCGTCTCGGGTGACCGCACGCGCTGGACGGATGCGCCGTGCCCGTGCGGGCGCACCTACCCGCGCCTCCCGGACGGGCTCTACGGCCGCTTCGACGACATGATCGTCGTCCGCGGCGAGAACGTCTACCCGAGCGCCATCGAGGACACGCTCCGCGCCATCGACGGATTCGGGGGCGAGTTCCAGGTGATCGTCTCGCGCCACGAGGCGATGGACGAGCTCCTCGTGCGCGCGGAAGCCGCGGCCGACTTTGGAGACACGGCAGGGGGCGACACAGCGGGGGGCGACACGGCAGGGGGCGACACGGCACGGCTCGACGCGCTTCGCGCGCTCATGCGCGAGCGCCTGCGGGTGCGCCTCGGCGTTCACCCGGTCGTCGAGCTGGTCCCCCACGGCACCCTGCCCCGGACGGAGTTCAAGGCGCGCCGGGTCATCGACGACCGCGACCTCTATCGCGAGGCACCGGAGAAGAGGGAGGCGTAAGTGTTCGACAGCGACGAGATCGCGCGGTCCGCGGCGCTGCGCGCGGCGTGGGAGGCGGGCGAGCTGCGGGCGTTCCTCGAGCGCCAGCCGGAGTCCCGAAGCAAGTACCGGACCCTGTCGGGACTGCCGCTCAAGCGCGTCTACACCGCCGAAGACATCAAGGACCTCCGCCACGAGGACCTCGGGCTGCCCGGCCAGTACCCCTACACGCGCGGGCCGTATCCGACCATGTACCGCGGTCGGCTCTGGACCATGCGCCAGATCGCGGGCTTCGGCACGGGCGAGGACACCAACGGCCGCTTCCGCTACCTCATCGAGCAGGGGCAGACGGGGCTCAGCGTGGATTTCGACATGCCGACCCTCATGGGCTACGACTCCGACGACCCGCGCTCGCTGGGCGAGGTCGGGCGCGAGGGCGTAGCCGTGGACACGCTCGACGACGTCCTAGCCCTCTTCGCGGGCGTGGACCTCGAGAAGATCTCGGTGTCCATGACCATCAACCCGACGGCCTGGATCCTGCTCGCCATGTACGTCGCGCTGGCGCAGAGCCGCGGCTGCGACCTGAACCACCTCTCGGGCACCGTCCAGGCCGATATCCTCAAGGAGTACATCGCCCAGAAAGAGTGGATCTTCCCGATCCGCCCGTCCATGCGCATCATGCGCGACATGATCGTGTGGTCGGCCCGTCACATGGCGCGCTACAACCCGATCAACATCAGCGGCTATCACATCTCCGAGGCGGGGGCGACGTCCGTCCAGGAGGTCGCGTTCACCATGGCCAACGCCATCGCCTACGTCGAGGAGGTGACCCGCGCGGGCGTGGCGGTGGACGAGTTCGCGCCGCGGCTGGCCTTCTACTTCGTGGCGCAGAACGACTTCTTCGAGGAGATCGCGAAATTCCGCGCCGCGCGGCGCATCTACGCGCGCATCATGAAAGACCGCTTCGGCGCGACCAAGCCCGAGTCCATGAGGCTGCGCTTCCACTGCCAGACGGCGGCCGCAACCCTGACCCGGGCCCAGCCGATGAACAACGTCGTCCGCACGACGCTCCAGGCGCTCTCCGCCGTGCTCGGCGGGGCGCAGTCGCTGCACACCAATGGGCTCGACGAGGCCTACGCCATCCCCTCCGAAGAGGCGATGAAGCTGGCGCTCCGCACCCAGCAGATCATCGCCGAGGAGAGCCGCGTGGTCGCCGTGATCGACCCCCTGGGCGGCTCCTATTACGTCGAGGTGCTGACGAACGAGATCGAGCGCCGTGTCTTCGACATCCTCGCCAAGGTGGATGCGCTCGGCGGCACCGTCAAGGCCATCGAGGAAGGCTACTTCCAGCGCGAGATCGCGGACTCCGCCTACGACACCGCCCGGCGCCGCGCCTCGGGCGACCAGCCCCTGATCGGCGTCAACCGCTTCGTCGAGCCTGCCGCCCCCGTGCCGGTGCCGATCCACAAGGTGGACGCGGCCGTCGAGGCGCGACAGGTCGCGCGCCTCCAGGAGGTTCGGCGCCGCCGCGACGGCGCCAAGGTCGCAGCGCTGCTCGACAGCCTCGAGGCCGAGGCGAAGAACCCCGGCGCCAACCTGATGCCCGTCACGATCGAGGCCGTCAAGGCGCGCGCAACCCTCGGCGAGATCGTCGCTCGCCTGCGCGGCCTCTTCGGCGCCTACGTCGAGAAGCCCGTCTTCTGATGTCGGCGACGCCGTTCAGGATCGAGGTGCCGCAGGCCGTGCTCGACGACCTGCGGGAGCGGCTGGCGCGTACCCGCTGGCCGGACCAGGCTCCGGGCGCTCCGTGGGCCTACGGCGCCGACCTCGCGTACGTGAAGGAGCTCTGCGGCTACTGGCAGACGCGCTACGACTGGAGGAGGCACGAGGCGCTCCTCAACGGATTCCGCCAGTTCACGGCGCCCGTCGCCGGCATCGATCTCCACTTCATCCACGAGGAGGGTCGCGGCCCCGCGCCGCTGCCCCTCTTGCTCTCGCACGGCTGGCCCGGGTCGATCTGGGAGTTCCACAAGATCATCCCGATGCTCACCGACCCCGCCCGTTTCGGCGGCGACCCGCGCGATGCCTTCACCGTGGTCGCACCGTCGCTTCCCGGCTACGGCTTCTCCTTCGCGCCGGGCCAGCCGCGCTTCGGGGTCACGGAGATCGCCGACGCGTTCGCGACTCTGATGACAGACGTCCTGGGCTACCGCCGCTTCGCCGCCCAGGGCGGCGATTGGGGCGGCTTCATCACCTCCCGGCTCGGCGTCGCCTATCCGGAGCGGCTGGCCGGCATCCACGTGAACCTTCTCTCGCTCCGTCGCGACCTCCCCCGCCCGAAGGACCCCACGCCGGAGGAGCGTACCTACCTCGACGACCTAGGGGCCTGGCTCCGCGAGGAGACGGGCTACCAGTGGATCCAGGGCACGAAGCCGCAGACGCTGGCGTTCGGTCTCACGGACTCGCCCGCGGGGCTCGCGGCCTGGATCGTCGAGAAGTTCAGGGCGTGGAGCGACTGCGGCGGCGACGTCGAGCGGCGGTTTACCAAGGACGAGCTCCTTACCAACATCACGCTCTACTGGGTCACGGGCGCGATCAACTCGTCCTTCTGGCCCTACTACGCGCGGTACCACGCGCCGTGGCCCATCGGCGACGGCCAGCGCGTCGAGGTGCCGACGGCCTACGCCGCCTTTCCGAAGGAGATCGTGAGGCCGCCCCGCTCGTGGGCGGAGCGCGTCTACAACATCCGCCGCTGGACCGTCATGCCCGCAGGCGGGCACTTCGCCGCGCTCGAGGAGCCCCAGGCGCTGGTGGACGACCTCCGCGCCTTCTTCCGCGACCTTCGCTGACGGGAGGCCGACCGCATGAAGCTCGGATTCTCATTGCCGATGGCGGGGCCGTGGGCGACGCCGGACAACCAGGTGCTGATCGCGCAGCGCGCCGAGGCGCTCGGCTACCACTCGCTCTGGGTCTTCCAGCGCCTCCTCTACGCGATCCGGCCCCAGAACGATTACCCGCCCCTGCCGGGCCAGCCCTGGCCGAAGGCCTTCGAGCGCGTGATGGACCCGCTCGTCTCGCTGGCCTTCGTGGCGGGCGCCACGTCGCGCATCAGGCTCGGCACGAGCGTGCTGATCATGCCGTACTACACGCCGGTGATGCTGGCGAAGCAGCTCGCGACCCTCGACGTGCTCTCGCGAGGGCGGCTCGACGTGGGCCTTGGCATCGGCTGGTCCATGGACGAGTACGAGGCGGTCGGCGTGCCCTACAAGGCCCGCGGCCGCCGCGCTGACGAGTTCCTCCGCTGCCTCAAGGCGATCTGGACCGAGGACCCCGTCGAGTTCAGCGGCGAGTTCTACCGGGTGCCGCGCTCGAGAGTGGAGCCCAAGCCCGTCCAGCGCCCGCACCCGCCCATCACCATCGGCGGCTACGGGCCGGCCGTCATCCGGCGCGCCGTCGCCTGCGACGGCTTCAACGGCGGCAACGTGCCGCTCCAGCAGGTGGCGCCGCTCGTCGCCGAGATCAAGGCCGCTGCCGAGAAAGAAGGACGGGACCCGGCGTCGCTCCAGATCGTCTCGCGCGGCAGCTTCCAGCTCCACGCGAGCCCGCAGGGCAAGGAGCGCCGGCCGCTCTGGGGCACGCTCGACGAAATCCGCGAGGACGTGGGCCGCTACGCCCTAGCCGGGCTCACCGAGCTCTTCCTCGAGACCAACTTCGACCCGCGCGGCGTCACCCTCGAGCGCGCGCTCGAGGTCATGAACGCCCTGGCCCCAGGGGCAGCCTGCTAGCGGAAGAGGGATTTAAAGAGGAGGGAGGCGATGCCGGGCTCGCGCACGAGCGCGAGGATCACGTCGCGGTGACGGTTGAAGCTCGCGGTGCTGTGGATCACGGCCTGCACCGAGTCCGATGCGAGGGCGCGGATGAGGCCGTCGATCTCGGCGTCGCGGGACCGGGTCAGGAACTGCCGGAGCCACGCGGAGACCCGGATGTCGGCGCCGAGCTCAGCCGCCCAGCGGCTTTCGTAGCGCGCCAGAAACTCGGCGTCGAGCCTGCCCGCCTGGAAGCCCTCGATGAGCGTGTCGGCGGCCAGCGACGCCGTCAGCAGGCTGTAGTAGATCCCGCCACCTGTCGTGGGCTTGGTGAAGCCGCCCGCGTCGCCCACGAGGAGGATCCGGTCCCCGGCCGTCTGCGGCGCGGGTTCGAGCGGCAGGAGCCGCCGGATCATGGGGCCGGGCGCCGATCTCAGCCGCGCCCGGATCTTCGGGCGCTCGACGAAGCGCGAGAGATACGCGCCGGCATCACCCCGCGCGAGCGCCCCCAGCTTGAGCCCCGGGCGGTCGCCGCGCCTGATCGGCACGATCCAAAGAAAGCCGTCCGGCGCCACCTCGCGGCCGAAGTAGAGCTCGACCTTCTCGGACGGCTCCGCATCCACCTCGACCTGCGCCGTGTGGACCACCTGCGCCGGCAGGCCGAACCCCAGCTGGCGGTGGAGGCGGTAGGACACGCCGCAGGCGAGGACGCAGGCACGTGCCGTGATGTCCTGCCCGCCGATATTGAGCGTCACGCCTCGGGCGTCCACCTCGACGGCGTCCACGCGCGCGCCGGTGCGGATCGCCGCGCCCGCCCGCTGCGCTTTCTCGGCCAGGTCCCGATCGAACTGCCCGCGGTCCATGACGAGGATTCCCTCGTTCCCTGAAGCGGTCCAGTTGACCTCGCACGAGCCGCCGCCGGGCGAGACGAGGCTCGCGCGCTCGAGCCGGCCGAGGACGATGTCATCAGGGATCTTGGCGAGTGCGGCCGTTTCGAGGGAGACAATCCCGGTGCAGTGGGTGGGCGTACCGATCTCCGCGTGTTCCTCGAGGACCACCACGTCGAGGCCGGCCTCGGCGCAGCGCCGGGCGGTCAGGAGCCCGGCCGGCCCCCCCCCGATGATCGCGAGATCGTGCATGCCGCTATGATATCGGCCGTCTCCGGCCTGAGCAACCTTTCCGACAGGTTCGCGTAGTGAGGCGGAATCAGACCTTCCGGCCTCGGTGCTCCCAGCGGCCGCGGAAGGTGATCCAAAAGGACAGCGCCACGAGCCTGCAGTCGAGCCAGAAGCTCTGCTTCC
The DNA here is from genome assembly GCA_035936835.1 of Candidatus Methylomirabilota bacterium. Classification (NCBI taxonomy): domain Bacteria; phylum Methylomirabilota (SeqCode); species Candidatus Methylomirabilota bacterium. The sequence continues at coordinate 39,764 of DASYVT010000129.1, forward strand.
TTATGTAGAGAAGGTCGAGACGGAACTTCTGGCGCCGCGGCAGGTCCCGGCTCGCGTAGATCTGGGCGATGCCCGTGAGCCCGGGCCGGACGCGATGTCGCGCCTCGTAGCCCGGAATCTTCTCCAGTGGCACGGCAAGGCCTGACCCCTCGACCTCGATCTCGGCGGGCGCCAACGCGCGGGGCCCCACGAAGCTCATGTCACCGACGAAGATGTTCCAGAGCTGAGGCAGCTCGTCCATGGCGGTCGCGCGCAGCAGGCGTCCCACCCGCGTGATCCGCGCGTCATCCTCCGCAGCCGGGAGCGGGCCGAAGCGCCGATCCGAGTCAAACACCATGGAGCGGAACTTCCAGCTCCGGAAAGACGTGCCCCCCTGACCCACACGGGCCTGGCCGTAAAACACGGGCCCGTCGTCGTCGAGCTTGATCAGGACCGCGATGAACGCCCAGAGCGGCAGCGAGCCGAGCAGGCCTAGGCCAGCCAGGAGCACGTCGAAAAGGCGCTTTGCGCCGGGCATCGCGCGTCTTCCGTCCAGGTCAGCCGGCCTCGCGCGGGGGTCGGGTCCCGGCCCATGCCGCGCGCGCGACCAGCAGGGCGCAGCGGCCCCACACAGCCGCGGCGACCGCCGCATCTTTCAGAGGATGGCGTCGAAAGTGCTTGGCGTAGTAGCGCCACATGCTCCGGTGCCGCGCGACGACCATGCGGAACGCCTCGGCGCGGCTGCTCCCGCCGATGTGATGGAGCACTCGCGTCCCGGGGTGGTATTGGACGCTCCAGCCGGCCTGCCTCGCCCGCAGGCAGAAATCGACATCCTCGCAGTACATGAAGAAGCGCTCGTCCAACGGGCCGATCTCGTCGAGGAGACGGCGGCGGTGGAGCAGACAGGCGCCGGAGACCCAATCCACCTCTCGCGCGGTGCCATGGTCCCAGTCGCTCAGCAGGTATTCGCGGCTACCGGGGTTCTTCGGAAACCAGCGCGTCAGCAGGGAGTGCCGGTGAAAGAGCGCGGTCCGGTACGACGGGAACGACCGGCAGGAAAGCTGGACGCCGCCGGACGGATCGACAAGCTGCGGGCCGAGGATGCCGACCCTCGGATGCCTCTCGAAGTAGTCGACCAGATCGCCCGCTCCCGCGTCGAGCAGCTCCGCGTCCGGATTCAGCCACAGCACGTAGCGGCCCTCGGTCGCGTCGAGACCGCGGTTGACACCGGCGGCAAACCCGAGATTCACCCGGTTGGCGATCACCGTCACGCGTGGAAACCGCTCGCGAACCAGCCTCGCCGACCCATCAGACGACGCATTGTCCACCACGCAGACCTCATGGTTCACCCCGCGGAGACATGTTTCCACCGACGCGAGGCACCGCTCGATGAACCCCGCCGAGTTGAAGCTGACGATAATGACCGAGAGGTCCATTCAGGGTCACCCAACTACCGTGGCGTAAAGATCCTCGAGCGCCCGGACACACCGCCGGCGGTCAAAGAGCCGCTCCGCGCGCCGCCGGCCGGCGGCGCCCATGGCGGCCCGGCGTACGGGCTCGCGCAGAAGGGCGATCGCGGCCTCCGCGGTCGCTCGGGGATCCCGGGGCGGGACGAGCAGTGTGGTCTCGCCCTGCACGCACAGCTCGAGCGGTCCCCCAGCGGCGGCGGCGACACCGGGCACGCCTGAAGCCATGGCCTCGACATTGGCGAGTCCGTAGGGCTCCGGGTTCGCCGGGCACTGCACCGACACATCCAGCGCCCCGTACACCTCCGGGATGTCGCGGGGGCTGTAGCGCCAGCCGGAAAACAGGACGGCCTGGGCGAGCCCCAGCGTCTCGGCCCGGCGCCGGAGCGACGCCTCATAGCCCTCGTGCCCCGCGATCTCCCCGCCACAGACGAGAAAACGCGCCTCCGGCACGGCACGGCGCACCAGGCTCGCAGCCTCGAGGAAAACATCGACGCCCTTGACAGGATCCAGGCGTGTGACGATCCCAAGAAGGGGCACGGTATCACCGAGGCCGAGCTCCCGGCGGATGCGGTTGTCGGCCCGCTGCCGCGGATGAAACGAATCCAGGTCCACGCCATCGTAGAGCTTGATCATGTGGCTCGGGGCGCGGCCGTCGCGCCCACGAAACATCTCCCCGACCGCGTCACTCACGACGACGAAGCGCGTGGAGAATCGCCGGACCAGCCTCACCTCGAGCCATCGGACGGCGCGGGACTGCACGACGATCTCGCGGACATGCCATATGTGAGGGCGACCGGCCCAGCGCGCCGCGAGGAAGCCGTACAAATTGTGAATGGAATTGGTGTGAACCAGGGCGATGCCCTCGCGCCGGATGAGCCTGGAGATGGCGAGCGCGCCCGGCACGTAGCCGGCGACGTAGCGCCCCAGATACGCGATGCCCTGCTGCCGAGTGAGCTTCCGCATGGCCGGCAGGAGATGTACGCCACAGCCGGCCTTCCGGAACGACTCGACCAGGGGCCCGTCGTGCGGCAGCACGACGTGCGGCTCGACCCTGGTGCGGTCCAGCGCTTCGACCGTCCGCAAGAGAGTCACGTCGGAGCCCCCGATCTCGGAGGTGGACTGGAGGTAGAGGACGGGGATCATCGCATTCCCCGGCCTGCGGCGGGCGCCGGCCGCTCACGCCGCCTCTCGACAAGCGCGCTCTCGTAGACCTCCTCGTACTCTCGGGCGATCCGCTCCCAGGCATAGATCCCGGCCCGCTCGAGCCCGCGCCGGCTGAGCACCTCTCGGCGCGCCGGATCATTCAGGACGGCGCAGAGCGCGGGACCCAATTCGTGGTCTTCGGCGATGACCCCGTACCGGCCGTGGCCGAGCACCTCCAGCGCCCCGGCGTTCGGGGTCGCGACAACCGGGGTGCCTGCAGCCAGAGCCTCCACATAGGGCCGTCCGAACCCTTCATAAGAGCTGGGAAGGCAGAACACCCAGGCCTGTCGATAGAGTCGCGCGAGCGCATCCTCGTCGACGGCCCCGTGCCACCGGATCCCGTCCCCCTCGACGCGCTCGGGGCACACCAGCCACAGCTCCGCCCCGGGTACGGCCGGCCGAACGGTGGCTCGGAACGCCTTGACGAGCAGCACGCCGCGTTTTCGGGTGGACAGCTCGCCCACGAACAGGATCGCCGGGTTCGCGGCACGGCTGTCCCCCCGGGGCGCGAAGCGCCGCAGATCCACTCCGTTCGGAACCACCCGGTGCACGCGGGGGTGGTGGCGCCGCGTGTCGGCGGAGACCGCCACGACGACGTCGGCGCGCGCCGCGGCGACGCGCTCCCACGCGTAGAAGTACAGATGCATCAGAAAGCGCGTGGCGGACCCGCGCTTCAAGCCGTTGTGCACGGCTTCGGCCAGGGCCGAGCCGTGCAGCGTTCGCACCACGGGCGGCGTATCCGAGCGCGGGATCAGCTGGTCATCGCCCTGGGCGTGGAGGATGTCGAAAGGCGAGAAGTCTTGCCGCGCGATCTGCAGGGGGAACAGCAGCGGCGCCCCCAGAGATCCGGCCGGGCGCTTCCGATCTCCAACCTGCACCACACGGTAGCGGGCGCCGCCGGGGGCGGGATCCTGGCTGAACACGGTAACCGAGTGGTCCCGCTCCATGAGCGCGTTCGCGAGCCCGTGGGTGAAGTGGCCGACCCCGCCGCGCGAGCGGCTCGGAAGAAACCGCTGGACCATGGCGATCGCGAGAGGCGCGACCGTTGTCACACGACGCCTCCGTGCACCCGCCGGTAGACCTCGAGGGTCTTGGCGGCCGTGGCCTCCCAGGTGTAGAGACGCGCCCGGAGCCGGCCCGCGGCTATCAGCCGGGCCCGCAGCGCGGGGTCGCCCAGGATGG
>DASYVT010000130.1 GCA_035936835.1 Candidatus Methylomirabilota bacterium
GAGCTCCACCTCCTGCCGACCCTCTGGTTCCGCAACACCTGGGACTGGGACGTGGGCGCGGCCAAGCCCCGCCTGAGCGTGTCCGAGGGTGTCGCCGGCGCGGCGGTCATCGCGGCGGACCACCCGACCCTCGGCCACTACCGGCTTGCGGCCGAGGGGGCGCCCGAGCTCCTCTTCGTCGACAACGAGACGAACTTCCCGCGCATCTTCGGAGTCGCCGGCCCCTCGCGCTTCCCTAAGGACGGGATCAACGACTACCTGGTCGACGGGCGCGCCGATGCCGTGAATCCGGCGCGCGAGGGCACGAAAGCTGCCGCGCACTACCGCCTGACTCTCAAGCCGGGCGAGACAGGCACGCTCAGGCTCAGGCTGAGCGACGCGGCCGTGGGCACGGGGCCCGGCCCCTTTGGGCCCGCCTTCGAGCGCACGATGGCGGCGCGTCTCACGGAAGCGAACGAGTTCTACGGCCAAGTCATCCCGCGCACGCTGTCGGCGGAGGGGCGCGCCGTGATGCGCCAGGCGTTCGGCGGTATGCTCTGGAGCAAGCAGTTCTACCACTACGACGTCAAGCGCTGGCTCGCGGGCGATCCCACCCAGCCGCCGCCGCCGCCGGAGCGCCGGCACGGGCGCAACAGCGAGTGGACGCACCTCTACAACGAGGACGTCATCTCGATGCCGGACAAGTGGGAATACCCGTGGTACGCCGCCTGGGACCTCGCGTTTCACACGATCCCGCTGGCGCTCGTGGACCCCGAGTTCGCCAAGTCCCAGCTCATCCTCTTCCTGCGCGAGTGGTACATGCACCCCAACGGTCAGATCCCCGCCTACGAGTGGGCGCTGGGCGACGTCAACCCGCCCGTGCAGGCCTGGGCGGCCTGGCGCGTGTACAAGATCGACCGCCGCATCCGCGGTGTGGCGGACCGGGAGTTCCTCGAGAAGGTCTTCCACAAGCATCTTCTGAACTTCACCTGGTGGGTCAACCGCAAGGACCCCTCCGGCCGCAACGTCTTCCAGGGCGGCTTCCTCGGCCTCGACAACATCGGCGTGTTCGACCGGTCGGCGCCGCTGCCGACGGGAGGGTACATCGAGCAGTCGGACGGCACCAGCTGGATGGGCATGTACTGCCTCAACATGCTCGCCATGGCGTTGGAGCTCGCGCGCGAGGACCCGGCCTACGAAGACGTCGCCAGCAAGTTCTTCGAGCACTTCGTCTACATCGCCCACGCAACCCATCACGTCGGCGGCGCCGACATGAGCCTCTGGGACGAGGAGGACGGCTTCTACTACGACGTCCTGGCGCTGCCGGACGGCCGGCGGGAGCGGATAAAGGTCCGCTCGCTGGTGGGTCTGATCCCGCTCTTCGCCGTCGAGACCTGGGACACCGCCCAGACCGATCGGCTGCCGGGCTTCACGCGCCGGGCGCGCTGGTTCATCGACAACAACCCAGAGTTCCGCGAGCACGTCGCGGTGATGGACAAGCCCGGCGGCGGGAGGCGCATGCTGCTCTCCATCGTGACGACGGCGCAGCTGCCGAGAGTCCTGCGCTTCATGCTGGATGAAGACGAGTTCCTCTCGCCCAACGGCGTCCGCGCCCTGTCGCGCTACCACAAGGAGCACCCGTACGTCCTCCGGGTGAATGGCGAGGATCACCGGGTGGACTACGAGCCGGCAGAGTCCACCACGGCTGTCTTCGGCGGCAACTCGAACTGGCGCGGGCCCGTGTGGTTCCCGGTCAACTATCTCCTGGTCGAGTCGCTCCAGAAGTTCCACCACTTCTTCGGAGACAAGCTCAAGGTCGCGTGCCCGTCGGGTTCCAGGCGGCGGTTGAACCTCTGGCAGGTCGCGAGCGAGCTGTCGCGGCGGCTCAACAGGCTCTTCCTGCCAGGGCCCGACGGCCGCCGCCCCGTCTACGGCGGCACCGAAGTATTCCAGCGAGACCCGCACTGGCGCGGCCTGATCCCCTTCCACGAGTACTTCAACGGGGACAACGGCGCCGGCATCGGCGCAAGCCACCAGACGGGCTGGACGGGGCTCGTGGCCAAGCTGCTCCAGCAGAGCGGGGAATAGGTTTGCGAGATACTCCCATTTGATCCTCGCAGGCGACGTCGGAGGCACCAAGACCCTGCTCGCCGCTTTCGATCCTGGCGCCGGGATGTCCATCGTCCGCGAAGCGACCCTGCCGAGCCGAGAGATCGAGAGCCTCGAGAGCGCCGTCGAGGCGTTTCTCCTGGGCGCGCCGCGGCTCAAGGTCGGCGCGGCTTGCCTGGGCGTCGCGGGCCCCGTCGTGGACGGGCACTGCGTCGCCACGAACCTGCCGTGGGAAGTCCACGAGCGCCGCCTCGCGACAGCGGTGGGCGCGCCGGCGAGGCTCATCAACGATCTCGAGGCGGCAGCGCACGGCGTCCTCGCGCTGCCGCCGGAGAAATTCCTCGTCCTCCAGTCGGGCACGCCCAACCCTGGACGCAACATGGCGCTGATCGCCGCCGGAACGGGCCTGGGCCAGGCCCTCATGGTCCCGGACGGGCAGGGGGGGTACCGGGTTGCGCCATCTGAAGGCGGCCACGCCGACTTCGCCCCGCGCGACGAGACCCAGGTGGACCTCTATCGTTTCCTCAGGGCCGAGTTCGGCCACGTCAGCTGGGAGCGCGTGCTCTCCGGCCCCGGCCTCGCCAACATCTACCGGTTCCTCCAGACACGCGTGGGGCATGCCGCGCCGGACTGGCTGCGCACGCGGCTTCAGCGAGAGGACGCCGGCGCTGTGGTGGGCGAGGTGGGATTGTCGGGCCGCGATCCCGTCTGCGCCGAGGCCCTCGATCTCTTCGTCTCGATCTACGGCGCCCAGGCGGGCAACCTCGCGCTCGAGACCCTGGCGTTGGGCGGGCTCGTCGTGGGCGGCGGCATCGCGCCGAAGATCCAGGCCAAGCTTTCCGACGGGCGCTTCACGGCCGCGTTCCGCGACAAGGGGCGCCTGGATTCCCTGCTCGTCTCAATCCCAGTAAAGGTGGCGCTCGACCCTCGGGCTCCGCTCTGGGGCGCGGCGCGTCTCGCAGCACTCATGGAAACCTCATGAGCGCCGCCGGGTCTCTGCTTGACACCTTCTCCGCGGCGTCTCTACACTGCCGCGTGCACCCTGAGACCTACCGGAGCGGTGTGGAGCTGACCGGCCGCGCGGAGCATGTCGAGATGCCCGCGGAGATGAAGGCTCGGCTGCGGAGCCTCCTCCTGGACGAGCTCCGGCGAGCCCGGTCGTAGCGCGATGCCCCAGCCGGCCGGGCTCAGGCCCTCGCCTCCGTGCGCTCTCGTCATCTTCGGCGCGGCGGGGGACCTGACCAAGCGCAAGCTCCTGCCCGCGATCTACAACCTCAAGGCCTCCGGGCTCCTGCCGCGGCAGCTCGCCGTCGTCGGCGTGACGCGGAAGGAAAAGAGCCACGAGCAGTTCCGCGAAGAGCAGTCCAAGGACATCCGTGAGTTCGCGACGCGCTCAGTGGACGAGGCGCTCTGGAAGGAGATCAGGGACGCGCTCTATTATCAGGCAGGCGAGTTCACCGACCCGGCGACCTACAGCAAGCTCGGCGCGCTCCTCAAGGACGTGGCGCGCGACCACGCCACGGGAGGCAGCGTCCTCTTCTATCTCGCGACGCCGCCCGACTTCTTCGGCGAGATCGTCAAGCGCCTGGGCGAAGCGGGGCTGACCGGACAGGCGGACGACGTCTGGCGGCGCGTGGTGATCGAGAAGCCCTTCGGCCGCGACTTCGACTCGGCCCGCGCGCTCAACGCGGAGCTTCGCGCCGTCCTCGAGGAGAGCCAGATCTACCGGATCGACCACTACCTGGGCAAGGAGACCGTGCAGAACATCATGGTCTTCCGCTTCGCCAACGGCCTCCTCGAGCCCGTCTGGAACCGCCGCTACGTCGACCACGTCCAGATCATGGTCGCCGAAGCCGTGGGCGTGGAGGATCGCGGCAACTACTACGAGAAGGCGGGCGTCCTCCGGGACATGGTCCAGAACCACATGTTCCAGCTCCTGAACCTTGTCGCCATGGAACCGCCGACCTCGTTCCAGGCCGACGCGGTCCGCGACGAGAAGGTGAAGGTGCTCAAGGCCATCCGATCGATGAAGCCCGAGGAGGTGCTGAAGCGAACGGTGCGCGGCCAGTACGGGCCCGGGGTCATCGGCGGCCAGCCCGTTGTCGGCTACCGGAGCGAGCCCAAGGTCGCGCCCGGCTCCAACACGGAGACGTACGCGGCGCTGGCGCTCCAGGTCGAGAACTGGCGGTGGGCCGGCGTGCCCTTCTACCTGCGCTCGGGCAAACGGCTTGGACGGCGCGACACGGAGATCATGATCCAGTTCAGACGGCCGCCGCTCCTGCTCTTCGACCAGCGTGAGGACCAGATCGACCCGAACCGGTTGGTGCTCCACATCCAGCCCGACGAAGGCATCGAGATCCAGATGAAGGCCAAGCATCCCGGGCCCACCATGGAGCTCAACACCGTCAAGCTCAAGTTCAGCTACAAGGAGTTCGGGGAGACGAGCGCGGCGACGGGGTACGAGCGACTACTCTATGACAGCATGGTGGGCGACTCGACGCTCTTCCACCGCGCCGACATGGTCGAGGAGGCCTGGCGGATTGCGACGCCGATCCTCGATGTCTGGGCATCGGTGACACCGCGCGATTTCCCGAACTACGCTGCGGGTTCCTGGGGGCCCGCCGCCGCCGACGCCCTGATTGGCCAGGATGGCCGCCACTGGTGGCTACCTACGTAGTCGGTGACCGTCCAAGATCGACCAGCAGCCCGGCCGTAGTTCGCACGCCCTGGAAGAGATGGTCCAGGCGCAAGTGCTCGTTGGGGCTGTGCTGGCGGTTGTTGGCGTTCGCATAGGGCACCAGGATGGTCGGCACCCGCAGGATGTCGGTGAAGGCCCAGATGGGCACGCTGCCGCCCATGGTCGGCGTGACGACGGCCTGCTGCCCTCCGTGCGCTCTCTCGACGGCTTCGACGACTTCACGGCAGATCGGCAGGTCGGCGGGCGTCTTGGCCGGGTCGTAGCCGCCCTTGTCTGACACGCGCACCGCCCGCCCGCGCAGTTGATCGGGCAGGGGCGCTTCCGCTCCCTCGATGACGTCGAAGCCCTGAGCCCGGATGTGTTCGATGACACGCCTGTACACGGTCTCGATCTTCTGGTTCTTGACCATGCGGATGTCGATGGCGACCGTCGTCTTGTGCGGGATGATGGTGTTGGCCTCCGCGCCGACGAACCCGCTCTGCAGGCCCCGTATGGTGAGCGTCGGGTGGAACATGATCTTCTCGAGGTAGTCCTGCGCCAGGCTGACGCCCAGCTCGCGCTCGAGCCCGTGGAGATCGAGCGGAACGCGCGCCATCAGCTCGCGCTCGGCCTGGGTCGGCGGAGCCACGCCGTCCTCGAAGCCTTCGATGAGGGGCGTGCCGTCGGGCGCGGCCATACTCGAGAGGAGCCCCGCCAGCCGCCAGTTGGGATTGGGCGCGGCGAAGTTTCCCGAGTGGAGGTCGCGCCGCGCGGACTCGATGGTCATCTCGAACTTGAGGACGCCCCGCGCGCCGAAGCTGATGGTCGGCCTGCCGCTACCGTGCTTGGGGCCGTCAGTGACCAGCACGAGATCGGCCGCCAGCAGGTCCTTGTGCTTCTCCGTCAACGTGCCGAAGAACGGGCTGCCGATCTCCTCCTCGCCGTCGAAGATGAACTTGAGATTCACCGTGGGGGGCAGACCGAGCTCGTCCATCAGGGCCAGGGCTTCCAGGTGGCACCAGATGGGCCCTTTGTCGTCGGAGGCGCCGCGGGCATACACGCGCCAGTCCGTGAGCGCTTCG
>DASYVT010000131.1 GCA_035936835.1 Candidatus Methylomirabilota bacterium
GCCCGCCCAGCTCGAGCACCACTCCGCCGGACCGGGGCAGCCACTGCTCGACCGCGAGCGCTCCCACGCGGTTGTTGACGACATAGAGACCATTGTCGTTGGAGAAGTAGTCGATCCAGAGCCGGAGCCGCCGGGGGGAGAAGAGCACCTCCTCGCCGGTGACCTCGCCGCGCAAGAACGCCGGGTAGTCCCGCGCGACGGTCTCCGCAAGGGTGTACGCGGGCATCCACGAGGGATCAAGTCGTGTCTGCTCCTCGCTCACAGGGGCGGGGTCGAGCGTCGGGAATGGGCCGAGCGAACGGTACCGAAACGCGGCGCCGCCCGACAGCTCTTCGAGTAGGCCCCGCGCGGTCAGATGCCGAAGCATCCAGTCGAGCGGCACGAGCGCCTGTCCGCCCGCGATCCCGGCGCGCGTCGCGATCTCCGCCGGGGTGCCAGGTTCCCGTATCGCCTGCTCGAGCCTCGTCTCCCGGACTACCCGCAGCACGAGCCGATGGATGAACTCGTCGTACAGAAGATGCAGACGGACGAACGAAGCGTCGAAGAGGGGCAGGAGCTCGGCGGGAAGCAGCCCTCGCAGCAACGCCGCTGCCGCGGGAGCTTCCGCGCGCCCGATCCCGCTGGTCACGCGAAAACCGGGTTCCAGATGTCGAAGAAGTTGAACCACTGGGTGGGGTGCTCGCGGACTACGCCTTCGAGCATCGCGACCCAGGCGCAAGCGGCCTCCACCTCGCCGCCGCGCGGGACGCTGAAGGGCTCGGCCACCTTGACCGTGTAGCGATAGTCGGCGCCGAGAAGGCAGAACGCCGGCATCACCGGCACCCGGACGGCGCTGGCCAGGAGGAACGGCCCGAGCGGGAATGGCGCGGGCTTCCCGAAGAACGGAATCAGCTCATCGCCGCGCGTGCCCAGCGCCCGGTCCCCCTGCACGGCCACCACCTCGCCCCGTCGGAGCGCGGCGACCAGCTCCAGCGAGACGGTCGGCCGGGAGCGGGTGACGAAGCGCACGCCGCCGCCGTCCCGGCGCACCCACTGCTCCAGCTCGCGGGCCTCCTCTTCGGCCACGACGACGTGCGTGGTCCGGGTGGTGCGCCCGGCCAGGAGACGCCCCGCCAGTTCCCAGTTGCCGACATGGGCGCTGGGCGAGATGAACCCTTGCCCCAGCCGCGTCATGAGATCCGCGCCCTCTGCCATGTCGACCTGGGAGACGAGGCGCGCCATGGGCTGCCTGTTCGTGGACACGAGATCGCTGAAGCACATCGCGAAATCAGCGAACGTGGCGACCGTGAGCGCCTCCAGCCGGGATCCCGTCGCGCCCGTCACGCGCGCCAGCGTGTTCCGGATCGCCGCGCGCTCCACCGGCATCCACCACGGGGCGAGGCGGCCCAGCTGCCGCGCGAGGCCGAGCCGCGCGCGGCGCGGGAGCCAGGCGAGACCCGCCGCCACACGATAGAAATTCGCGCGATTGTAGGCGTGCGAGTACCAGCGCGGCCGCCGGACCGGCCGGTTGGAGGTCACAGAGAGTGGCACGCCGGCGCGCCGCGCCTACGCGCTACTGCCAGTGGATCAGCGCCTTGATCTTCGGGAACTCCGGGGACTTGCCCTCGATGTCGACGACCCGCAGGGTCTGGTCCGGAGCCTCGAGCAGCAGGTTGTTGTTGCTGAAGCCCACGAACTTGCCCCACGCCTTCGGCACGGTCACCTCGTACTTGGGGACCGCGGTCTGCGCGTGCGCCGGCTGGGGGCGGAGCGCAGTGATCCACCCCGCCTCGGGGAGCCACGGGCGGGCGGCGATGACGGCCAGTACCACGGCGATCACGGTCAAGACGGCCTTCGTATAACGGTCGGCGATCATGGTTTTCCTCCTGGTCAGCGGTGCAATTCCAAGCCTCTCTACGTCACTCCGCCGTCCACGGCCAGGACCTGGCCCGTGATGTAGCTGGCTTCGTCGGACGCGAGGAACGCCACGGCGCTCGCGACCTCTTCCGGTGTTCCCGCCCGGCCAAACACCGTCAGCTTGATGATGTTCGTAGTGATCTCCGGCGGCAGCCCGTTGGTCAGATCGGTGGGAATGTAACCCGGCGCGACCGCGTTGACGGCGATATTCCTCCCGCCGTATTCCTTCGCCATCGCTTTCGTGAAGCCGATGATCCCGGCCTTTGCGGCGGAGTAATTCGTCTGGCCCGCGCCGCCGATTATTCCCACGACCGAGGTGATGTTGACGATGCGGCCGTATCGCTGCTTCATCATCTGCCGGAGAGCGGCTCGGCTGCAATTGAACACGCTCTTCAGGTTCTGCTGGATGATGCCGTCGAAATCCTCTTCCTTCATCGAGACGAGCAGGCCGTCATGGGTAGTCCCCGCGTTGTTGACGAGGATGTCGAGCCGGCCGTAGGCGTCGATGGCGGCCTTGACGACGCTCTGCGCGGTGGCGAAGTGGCTCACGTCGCCTTGCACGGCTGTGGCTTCGCCGCCGCCGGCCTTGATCCGGGCGACGACGTCGTCTGCCGCGGTGGCGCTCTTGTTGTAGTTCACGGCGATCCGGGCGCCCAGCGATCCGAGCTTGATCGCGCACGCGCGGCCGATGCCGCGTGAGGCGCCGGTCACAAGCGCCACCTTTCCGCTGAGAGGCGTCATGACGGCCTCATGCGCTGGCCGCCTCGGGGCGCCACTCTCCGTGCGTCCGAGCCCCGCGCCTAATTGCCGACCTGGACGGAGGCGCCGAGCTCGCGCAGCATGGCGATGGCCGAGAGGTAGGAAAGCTTGCCGGTGCGCGGGTTTTCCGAGGGCACGTTCTCGATCTCGATGCTGAGGCGCCCGAACTCGCCCTCGACCGTGATGCGGTGCTGGTTGCGCTCTTGTCCGGGGACGGCGAAGATCTTGATGCGGGTCTTTTCGGGCCCGACGCTGGCGAGCGACACGGCGGCGACCACGTTGACGTTGGCGGGGAAGGCCTTGACGGCCTCGGTCGCCGGCCCCTCGAAGATGAGCGTTTCCGTTTTGATCCCGTCGAGGTCGATCTTCTGCTGTTCGATCCACGGCGCGCCGGCGAGGCCGCGCGGCGGCTTGCGCGTCTCCATGGTCACGGAGGTGATGCCGCCCTCGCGGGCACCCTTCATGCCATCGAGGCCGGCAATGGCGCCCGAGGGCACGAGGATGCGGCAGCCGTGCTTCTCGGCCAGTCGCGCCCACTCGTCGAGCACGCCGACGAGCCCGCCCACCGAGAGAACCATGAGGTGCTTGCCCGCGGCCAGCACGGAAGGGCCGAACTCGCGGAGCGCGGCCTGGGTCGCCGCCTCGACGACCAGGTCCGACTCGCGGATCAGCCATTCGAGGCCGAGAGCCCGATGACCCCGCGCCTTGGCCGGGTCGCGGACCGTCACGCCCGCCAGCGCGATGCCGGGTATGCCCTTCGTGATGGCCTGGGCCACATGAGTCCCGATCACTCCCATGCCAACGACGCCGACCTTGATCATGGTGCCCGCGCCTCCTGTCATGCCCGCGTCTCCTGACATTGAGGATAGCAACGGGTCGGGGAGGCGGCAAGGGGCGTGCTAAAATGCCAAGCCAGAGGCGCATGGATGCCCGTGACGAATAGGCTCAAGCAGCCTCTCGATCGGCTCTGCCGCGAGTTCGACTGGACTCTGCGGGTGAAGCAGGACGCGATACAGTTTCCCCTCCGCTACAGCGATCCCGCCGACATCGAGCTGGCCGGGCTCTTCGCCTCGTGCATGGCCTACGGCCGCGTGGACCTCTTCGGACCGTGGGTGGATTGGACGCTCCAGCGCATGGGGGAATCGCCGGCCCGCTTCGTCTTGGACTTCGACCTCCAGAAGCACGGGCAGGTGTTTTCAGGCTTCAGCTACCGGTTCAACCGTGAGCGCGATGTGCTGGCCTTCTGCCTGGCCGCCCAGCGGCTCCTCGTCCGCCATGGCTCGCTCAAGGCCTTTTTCCTGGAGGGCTACTCCCCGGAGCATCCCCACGTGGGCCCGGCCCTCGAGCGCTTCGCGGAAGGTTTTCGCGGGCAGGACCTGTCGACCGTCTTCGCGCGCAACCGGCTCTCCTACGGCTTCAAGCACTGGTTCCCGCTGCCGTCCACCGGCGGGGCGTGTAAGCGCCTGCATCTCTACCTCCGCTGGATGGTCAGGCGCGAGGCGCCCGACTTCGGGATCTGGTCCGGGATCCCGCCGTCTGCGCTCCTGATGCCGGTGGACACGCACATCGAGAACATGGCGCGCTCCATCGGGCTCACGCGCAGGCGTAGCCGCAACTGGCGAATGGTCGAGGAGGTCACGGCGGAGCTCAAGCGTCTCGACCCCGACGACCCGGTCAGGTACGACTTCGCGCTCTGCCACAAGCGCATGTCGGGCCAGTGCCTGAACCGCCGCGACGCGGAGATCTGCGCGCCCTGCGGACTCAAGCCGGTCTGCGTCCACTGGAGGGGGCCCCGGTGATCCCGGAGGTGATGCCGGGATGGACGATTGTCCTTCTGGTAGTGCTCCTGCCCGCCGTCGTCGTGAGCGCCTGGGCGCTCTTCCGTGTCGCCGCGCGGCTAGCGGAGATGGAGGCCCGTCGGGCCCAGCCCGACCAGTCCCTGCTTCTCCTCCAGCGTGAAGTCGAGGCCGCGCGAAGCGAAGGACAGAAGGGGCTCGCCGAGACGGCCGCCTCGGTCCGGAGTGAGCTCGCGCAGTTCTCGGCCCAGATGACCGCGCAGATGGGGCAGGTGGGGGCGAGCGTCCAGCAGCAGCTCCAGCACGTGGGGCGCGTGGTCGGCGACGTCCAGGGCAGCCTCGGCAAGCTCGGCGAGACCAACCAGCGCATCTTCGACGTGGGCAGGAGCATCGCCGGGCTTGAGCAGATCCTCAAGTCTCCCAAGATCCGGGGGGGCCTCGGTGAGACGTTCCTCGAAAATCTTCTCGCCCAGATGTTCCCGCAAGAGCACTACACGCTCCAGTACCAATTCTCCACCGGCGACCGGGTGGATGCCGTCGTCAAGATCGGCGACCGCCTCGTGCCGGTGGACGCCAAGTTCCCATTGGAAAACTTCCAGCGCATGCTCCAGGAAACGGACGAGGCGGAGCGAAGGCAGGCGCGGCGGGCCTTCGTCCGCGACGTCAAGGCGCGCGTGGACGAGATCGCGAAGAAGTACATCCTTCCCGACGAGGGCACCTACGACTTCGCGCTCATGTACATCCCGGCGGAGAACGTTTACTTCGAGGCCATCACCAAGGACGAGTCGCTCGAGGAGGACCCGCCTGCCGTCTATGCCGCGTCCAAGCGTGTCATTCCCGTCTCGCCCAACAGCCTCTACGCCTACCTTCGCGTGATCGTGCTCGGCCTGAGGGGACTCCAGATCGAGCGGAGCGCGCAGGAGATCCAGGAGCGCCTCACGCGACTCGGCGGAGACCTCGACAAATTCCGGGAGGCCTTCGACGTGGTCGGGCGCCACCTGACGAACGCCCGCAACAAGTACGACGAGGCGGGCGCCGCGCTGAACCGCGTCGAGGCCAAGCTCGAGGGAATCGAGAAGCCCGGCGGCCAGGCCGCGCTCCCCGGGGTCGGCGCATGATCCCGATTGTGATACGATGACGCCATGAACCCGATACCCTTCCAGGTTTTCGGAATCAATCTGCTCCTGCGACTCATGCCCGAGCCGCCTGCCGATGTGCGCGTCCACTGTCCCAAGGGCTCGCCCATCCGCTACGGCGAAGTGGTCGGGCGAGGGGACGGCTTCGACGAGGGCGCCAACGCCTTCCGCGAGATGCCGGCGATCAAGAGCGTCGTCGCGTTCGAGGAGAACCCCGAGGAGATCGAGGGGCACTTTTTCTATCTCGCCGGGGAGGAGCACCGCGTGATCCGCCTCGACGCGATCATCCTCTCCTTCCCGCTGGAGTAGCCCCGCCCCGCTGTGAGCCTGCTCTCGCGCGTCATCGAGCGTATCAACGCGGAGGAGGTGGTGGAGCTCACCCGCGCCCTCGTCCGCATCCCGAGCGTCTACCGCCCCGGCGAGCCCGGCGCCAACGAGGCGGAGGTCGCCGCCTTCGTCGAATCCTGGTTCAGGCGCGAGGGTTTGCCCGTCGAGGTTCAGGAGGTGGCGCCGGGCCGCCCGAATATCCTTGCCTGGGTCGGCGAAAAGGGGCCGGGACGGCGCTGCCTTCTTCTCGAGGGCCACACCGACGTCGTCACCGAGGGCGATCCCAAGGACTGGACGCGACCGCCCTTCGCGGCCGAGATGAGCGACGGGCGCATTTACGGGCGAGGCGCCGCCGACATGAAGAGCGGGCTCGCCGCCGCCATGGTCGCGCTCGCGGCCTTCAAGCGCGCGGGCGTCACGCCCGAGGGCAAGCTGGTCGTGGGCGCCCTCGTCGACGAGGAAGACGGCATGATCGGCGTCCGCCATCTGGTCAAGACCGCGGCCGGCCGGGAGCTGGATGCCGCGATCATCTGCGAGCCCGAGGAGAACGAGCTCTGCCTCGAGCAGCGCGGCGTGGTCTGGGCGCGGATCCGCGCCCGCGGCAAGATGGCCCACGGCGCCATGCCCGAGGCGGGGGTCAATCCCCTGACGGCGCTCGGCGCCATCCTGCGCCAGGTGCCCGCGCTCGAGAAGCGGCTGCGCAAGCAGTGTCAGAAGAGCCGCTTTCTCAAGCCACCCACCGTGACGCCCACCATCATCCAGGGCCCGCCGCGCGGCGTGGGGGCGCCCCAGTCCAATGTCATCCCGGCCATCGCCGAAATGACTCTCGACGTGCGTCTGACCCCAGGGATCTCGTCGGAAGGCGTCCAGGCCGAGATCGAGGCCCTCTGCCGGCAGGCCGAGGGCGCCGTACCCGGCGTCAAGCTCGAGTGGGAGGCGGTCAATGCCTTCAGGCTCGCGACCAAGGTGGAGAAGTCGGAGCCGGTGGTCCAGGCCATGATCTATGGCGTCCGGAAGGCGACCGGAGCCGCGCCCCGCTACGGCGGCGTCCCCGGCTCGACGGACGGGACCATATTAAGGATGGAGCTCGGCATCCCCATCGTCACCTGCGGCCCGGGCAGCCGGCTCATCCCCCACCAGGTCGACGAGTATGTCGAAGCGAAGGAAATAGCCGACGCGGCAAGAATTTACGCAGCGGCGGCTCTGAAGTATCTCGAAGCGTAACTCCACCATGGACAGCGCGGATCGCCCGCGTCTCCGGGAGCTCGAAGCCTTTCCCGTCGAACAGGATGGCGAGCGGCTGATCGGGCTCCGCGACCCCTCGGGCTTCACTGAGCAGGTCGCCCTCCTTCCCATTCCCGCGCTCGACATCGTCTCGCTTTTCGACGGGGAACACTCCCTGGCCGAGATCCACCGCGTGGTCTCGGCCCGCCACGGCCAGCAGGCGCCCGGGCTCGAGGAGATCGCAGGCTTCGCGGCGCGGCTCGACGACGCGGGGTTCCTCGACAGCCCGCTCTTTGGCGAACGCCGGCGCAGGATCGAGGAGAGCTGGCTCGCGAGCCCCTCCCGGCCCGCGGCCCACGCGGGCGGCGCGTACGCGGGCGATCCGGACGCGCTCCGCAGCCAGATCGACGGCTTCTTCGTTCATCCCGAGGGACCGGGGCTTCCAGAAGCGCTTGCGGTTACCCAGCGGCTGCGCGGGCTCATCGCCCCACACATCGACTTCCATCGCGGCGGGCCGACCTATGCGTGGGCTTATCGGGCGCTCCTCGAGCGTGCTGACGCCGATCTCTTCGTGATCCTCGGCACCTGCCACGCGGGAATGGCCGATCCTTTCACAGCGACGCTGAAGCCGTACGACACGCCGCTGGGCTCTGCGGACGTGGATCGCGACTTCTTCGAGGCGCTCCAGCGTCGCTACCCCCATGATCTCCTGGCCTCCGAAAGCGCTCACCGCAGCGAGCACTCGATAGAGTTCCAGGCTGTGATGCTGCGGCGGGTGCTAGGAGGGCGGCGGTCCTTCACGATCCTGCCGGTCCTCGCTTCCTTCCTCCACGAGGCTGTGTGGACGGGTGGGACGCCCGAGGCGGGCCCGCGCGTGCCCCGCTTCTTGGACGCCCTCGGCGACAGCATTGCCGGCTCGGACCGGAAGGTCTGCGTCATCGCGGCGGTGGACCTGGCCCACGTCGGTCCGCGTTTCGGCGATGCTGAGCCCAACACGCCCGCCTTCCTGGAGCGCGTGGCGCGCGAGGACCGGAAGATGCTCGAGCCGGTCATCGCCGCGGACCCCGCGGCGTTCTTCGAGTCCGTCGCGGCGGACGGCGACAGCCGCCGGATCTGCGGCCTCTCGCCGATCTACGCCTTCCTCCGCGCGTTGCCGGGCGCGCGCGGTGAGCTGCTGCGCTACAGCCAGTGGCCCGACCAGCAGGGCGCGGTGAGCTTCTGCGCCGCGGCGTTTTCCTGATGGCCTCGAGCGACCCCTCGACCTGGAAGCTGCCGCGGCTTCGGATTGACCGCGACGGCGGATGGCTCCACGAAGGCGAGGAGGTAAGCCACGAGGGTATCCTCGCGAGCCTGCGCCAAGGCCTCCAGGTGGACGTGGCCGGCCACTTCATTCAGATCGGCCCGGTGCGGGTGCCGGTGGAGGTCGAGGCCGCGCCGTTCGCCGTCGTCCGATTCGAGGCGGATGGGGACGGCTTCGCGCTTTGGCTGAATGATGCGAGCCGCGAGGCGCTCGACCCGGCGAGCCTCAGGCTGCGGGAGGGGGATGTGCCCTACTGCCGGGTGAAGAACGGCCGCTTCGAGGCGCGCTTCAGCCGCGCGGCGGCGTGGCAGCTGCTCCAGCACGTGGAGGCGCAGCCTGAAGGCGGGCCGCCGACGCTCGCCGTCGGCGGGCGGCGCTACACCCTCGGCGCCTGACCGCGGACCTCTCTGAGAGTTGCCAGCATCTCGCCGTGGATCTTGCCGTTGGACGCGACGACTGACGGCGAATCGAGGTCCACGGGACCGCCGTCGGGGCTCGTCGCGCGGCCTCCCGCCTCCTCGACCATGAGACAGCCCGCGGCCACGTCCCAGGGGCCGAGCTTGAGCTCCCAGAAGGCGTCGAGGCGGCCGGCGGCGACCAGCGCGAGACTGATGGCGGCCGAGCCGATCTCGCGCACGCTCCGGCAGCGGACCATAAAGGCCGCGTGCTCGGCCAGGTTGTTGTCCCGGATCGTGCGGATGTCGTACGGATACCCGGTGGAGAGAAGGCTCTCATCGAGCGTGGGCGTCTCGGAGACGCGCATGGGCGCTCCGTTGAGGAAGGCGCCCTGTCCGCGCCGCGCGGTGAAGCACTCCTCACGGTTGGGGTCGTACACGACGCCCAGGGCCACGACTCCGTCGATCTCGAGGCCGATGGAGACGGCGAAGAAGGGCATCCCGTGCGTGTAGTTGGTCGTGCCGTCGAGCGGATCGACGATCCAGCGATGGGTCGCCGAGCCCGATTGCCCTCCACCTTCTTCTGCCAAGATGGCGTGGTTCGGGAAGCGCCGCCCGATGCACTCGACGATGAGCGCTTCGGCCTGGCGGTCCATCTCCGTAACGATGTTGCTCGGGCTGCCCTTGTAGTCGATCTGACGGAGGGAGCCCAATCGTCCGAGAAGGAGGCCGCCGGCGCGCCTGGCGGCGTCCACCGCGACCTCGAGGAAGGAGTCGACCATGTCCTTCGAAGCGTAGCACACGCGGGCGAAGCGTAGCACACGCGCGGCTTGACAGCCGTGCGACGCTTCGACGAAAGTTGCTGCGCGATCGGGATCCGGAGCCGACGGGAGGAGAGCGATGCGCATCGTCGTGATGGGAACGGGCGGCACCGGCGGCTACTTCGGGGCGAAGCTCGCGCGGGCGGGGGAGGACGTCACCTTCGTGGCGCGCGGCGCGCACCTGGAGGCCATCCGGGCGCGGGGTCTCCGCGTGAAGTCGGCCATCGACGGCGAGTGGGTGGTCCAGGCACCCGCCGTCGAGCGGCTCGCTGGCCTGCCGCCCGCCGATCTGGTCCTCTTCTGCGTCAAGTCCTTCGACACCGACAGCGCGGGCGAAGCCATCAAACCCGTCGTGGGGCCGGACACCGGAGTGCTGCCGGTCCAGAACGGCGTGGACAACGAGGAGAAGCTTGAGCGCATCCTGGGGCCGGGCCACGTGATGGGAGGAGTCGCCCAGGTGCTGGCGACGATCGAGGCGCCGGGCGTCATCAGCCACAGGTTCCTGGGCCGCATCATCCTCGGCGAGATGGACGGCCGCGAGAGCGACCGCGCGCGGGCATTTTTCCAGGCCTGCGGGCGGGCCGGGATCCAGGCCGAGATTTCCTCCACCATGCTTCGGGCGCTGTGGGAAAAGTATGTGTTGATCGCGGCACAGGCCGGCATGACGGCGCTGACGCGCTCCCCGGCCGGCGTCGTCCGGTCGGTGCCGGAGACCCGGCGGATGTACCACCTCATCCTCGGCGAGATGGTGGCGCTGGGGAACGCTGTAGGGGCAGGTCTTGCCGCTGAGGTGGTGGACAGATGCATGGCGATGCTCGACAATCTCAGCGCCGCCTTCACGTCCTCGCTTCACCACGACCTGGCGCAGGGCAAGCGCCTGGAGCTCGAGGCGCTGCACGGGCACGCCGTGCGGCTCGGGGAGCGCCACGGCATCCCGACGCCGATGCTGTTCGCCGTGTACGCCGCGCTCAAGCCGTACGCCGACGGTCCGCCGCAGGCGGTCAAGGCCTAGCCTCGGTATACTGGGCGGGTGTCTCCCGCCCGCCGCGTCCTCGGATACTTCCGGCCCTACGCCGCCCGCTACGGCGTGGGCGCCGGCTGCCTTGCGCTCGCCACGGGCTTCTCGCTGGGCATCCCGTGGCAGGTCAAGGAGGCGGTGGACGGCCTCCGCGGCGGCGGCGGCGCGCTCGGCTTTCACGCGGGCGTGATCGTTGTCCTGGCCGCCCTGCACGCCCTGGCGAGGCTCGGCTCGCGCTTCACGATGCTGGGTGCCGGGCAGTGGGTCGAGCACGACGTCCGGCGCGACCTCTACGCCCACCTCGAAACGCTCTCCCCCGCCTTCTACCTGACCCACCGCACTGGCGACCTCATGTCGCGGGCGACCAACGACGTCCAGGCGCTGCGCGCGCTCGCGGGCTTCGGCGTCGTGATGCTCGTGGGCACCTCGTTCACGTTCGCGGGCACGCTCGCGGCCATGTGGACGATCGACCCATGGCTCACGCTCTGGGCGCTCGCGCCGTCGCCGCTGCTGGTCCTGCTCGCGCGGCGCTTCAACCACCAGGTGGAGATCGAATCCACGGCGGTGCAGGAGCAGCTGGGCGCGCTCTCCGCCCGGGTGCAGGAGAACCTGACCGGCATGCCCGTCGTGCGCGCCTACACGATGGAGGACAGGGAGATCGACGCCTTCGGCAGGCTCAACGGCGAATACCTCGCGCGGAGCCTCCGGCTCGCTCGCACTCAGGCGGCTTTCTCTCCAATGTTGGGGCTCATCTCGGGCGTAGGTGGGCTCATCGTCCTGTGGGTCGGCGGCAGGGGCGTCATCGAGGGACGCCTGACGCTGGGCGCCTTCGTGGCGTTCACCGGGTACCTCGCGTACCTGGCGTGGCCCACTATCGCCCTCGGCTGGACGCTCGCCAATCTCAAGCGCGGGCTCGCCGCCATGACACGCATCGCCGAGATCCTCGACACTCCCGGCCATGTCGAAGAACCGGAGACGGTTTCGACGGCGCCGGAGGTCCCGGCCCTGACTGGCCCGATCGAGTTCAGGCGGCTGTCCTTCGGCTACGACGGTCGCGGGTGCGCGCTCGACGACGTCAGCTTTACGGTGCCCGAGGGCGCGACCGTCGTCGTCGTGGGGCCGACGGGTAGCGGCAAGTCCACGCTGGGCGCGCTCGTGAGCCGGCTGTACGAGCCGCCGCCCGGGACGGTCTTCGTCGGGGGGCGCGACGTGCGGGAGCTGTCGCGCGAGCGCCTCCGCCGGTCCATAGGCTACGTGCCGCAGGAGGCCTTTCTCTTCTCGCGCTCGATCAGCGACAATGTGGCCTTGGGCGACGAGGCCGCCCCGGAGGCTCGAC